>NZ_JBBIAR010000118.1:0-16327 GCF_054185165.1 Bradyrhizobium sp. UFLA05-109
GTGATGAACAGGGCACGATTCTCAAATGGTACGGCATCCTGACGGACATCACCGAACGCAAGCGTGCCGAGGCGGAACTACGCGAATCGGAACAGAATTACCGCACGTTGTTCGAATCGATTGACGAAGGCTTTTGCACCATTGAAGTCTTGTTTGACCAGAACGAAAAGCCGGTCGATTATCGCTTTTTGCAAATCAGCCCATCTTTCGAACGGCAGACGGGAATCAAGAATGCCGCCGGCAGACGGATGCGCGAAATCGCGCCACAGCACGAAGAACACTGGTTCGAGATTTACGGCAGGATCGCCCTGACGGGCGAGCCGATGCGCTTTGAAAGCGAAGCCAAGCAACTCGGACGCTGGTATGACGTTTACGCATTCCGGGTCGAAGACCCCAGGCGCAAACGCGTCGGAATCCTTTTCAACGACATCACCGCACGCAAGCGAGCGGAAGCCGAAGCACGAGACAGTGAGCACCGCTATCGCGAAGTGCAGGCGGAGCTGACCCACGCAGGCCGGGTCGCGACGATGGGGCAGCTCATGGCCTCGATTGCCCATGAAATCAAACAACCCATCGCCGCGGTTGTTAACGGCGCACATGCCGGTTTGAACTGGCTCGATGCTCAACCGCCAGATCTGGAGGAGGTCCGGCAGACACTCAGTTTTATCGTCAGCGCCGGCAAGCATGCGGGCGACGTGATGGATCGTATCCGGGCCCTTATGAAGAAGGCGCCTCCGCGAAAGGAGGACCTGGATATCAACGAGGCGGCGCTTGAGGTCATAGCCCTGACCCGCGGCGAACTTTTGAAGCACGGCGTTTCGGTGCGGACGCAGCTCGCGGAGGGCCTACCAGTCATTCGAGCAGATCGGGTCCAACTGCAACAAGTGATTATCAACCTGATCATCAACGCTGTCGAAGCAATGCGCGATGTGGACGAAGACGATCGGGAGCTGCTCATCAACACCCGTAGTGAACCCGATGGCGTTTGCGTCGAGGTGCGAGATTCAGGGCCGGGCTTCGCCCCTGCGGATCTTGAGCGCCTGTTCGACGCTTTCTATACTACGAAATCGGGCGGTTTGGGCCTTGGGCTGTCGATCTGCCGCTCGATCATTGAAGCGCATAACGGAAGACTGTGGGCGAGGCCTAACCTGCCATGTGGCGCTATCTTCGGGTTCATTGCACCTGCTGTTCCGGCTACCGCATCCTAGTCGTGCGCGGCCCCGGATCTACAAGCTGGCAGAGCCAAGACCGCAAGGTGCTGCCGAGGCGCAAGAAGCGCCTCATATTGGTGGCCACGCCGAGCAATCACGAGTGGCTCGATGCCCGCATATTGCAGAACACCTATCAGCCTCTGGCATTCGGCGCTCGCGTCATGTCCTTTTCGGCCCCGGGGAGAGTGAACTGAATTACGGCGCCGCGAGGCTCGCTCACTCCCGCCCACAGATTGCCTCCATGCGCATGGATGATGGAGCGGCAGATCGAAAGCCCCATGCCCGTTCCACTTGACTTCGTGGTATAGAAAGCATCGAAGACCCGGTCGAGATGCACCGGATCAATCCCTGGCCCGGAATCGCGGACGGCCACGAGGACGCCCGTTTGATCCTGCGCGGTGCTGATCGACAGCTCTCTTGATCCCTCTTCAACCAAGCTCATTGCTTCAGCGGCATTTAGAATCAGGTTGAGCAAGACCTGTTGCAGCTGAATGCGATCTCCCAGAACCGGAAGCAATCCATCCGCAAGCCGCGTCTGGACGGAAACGCCATTCCTGTGGGTCACGCTTTGCACCAGTCCGATCACTTCGTGGATTGCCGCGTTGAGATCAAAACGCTCCTTTCGTGGCGGCGCTTTCTTGATTTGCTCTCTGATGCGATCGATGATTTCTCCTGATCGATCAGCATCCGCAACAATGCAGGCTAGTGCTTCCCTGACTTCGCCCAAGTCCGGCGGTGCAATGTTCAGAAAATTCTGGGCCGCCCGAGCGTTGTTGCGCGCGCTGGCGATCGGTTGCGCGATCTCGTGAGAGAGCGAGGCTGCCAGCTCTCCCATCACGCTAACGCGGTTCATGTGCGCGAAATCAGATTGCATCTGCTGCAATCGCGCCAGCGCTTGTGTGCGATCCTCGATGTCGGTCAGGAGAACGTACCAGCGCATAATACGCCCGGAATCGTCGCGAAGTGGAATGCCGCGGTTGTCAAACCAGCGATATTCCCCGTCGAAGCGGCGCAGGCGCTGTTCGAGATGGTATGGGACGCCGGAGGCGATCGACCTTGTGAACGCCTCGGCAACGTGAGGAAGGTCGTCAGGATGTATAGTTCCGTTCGCCCCCCAATTCCTCAACTCCTCCAACGACTGGCCGCAATATTCAAGGATTTGGCGATTGACGGCTTCGACCTCACCATTCGGGGCCAGAACCCCAACAAAACCCGGTATCCCGTCGATCGCCGAGCGCAAACCGCGCTCGCTTTCGCGCAACGCCTCCTCTGCGCGCTTGCGCTCAGTCAAATCGAGGACGAACCCGACGCCTTTGTCTCGTTGTTCGTCGAATGCCGCCGAGCCGACCAGCACGGGCACGCGGCTGCCGTCCTTACGGAAGTACTCCTTCTCATAGGGGTGCGCCACGCCGGTCTTCGTCGATTCTTCTTGGCTTCGCACGGTGCGGTCGCGCCATTCCGGTGGAGTCAGTTCGGTCCAGCGCACGTTGCCCGAAACCAAGTCATCACGGTCATATCCCACGATAGATAGAAACGCGTCATTGGCCTCAAGAATCCGGCCTTCGCGGTCGGCGATGAAGATCCCAATGATGTTGGCGTCGACCAAGCGCCGAATCTTCCCCTCCCGATCCGCGAGGTCGTCATAAAGCCGCGAGTTTTCGATCGATATCGCCGCCTGCGAAGCAAGCACCTTCAATAAGGCGACGCGGTCAGGTGTGAAAACGGTCGGCGCCAGATTGTTCTCAAGATAGAGAATCGCGGTGAGCTTTCCCTGGTTGATCAATGGCAAGCAGAGAATGGAACGCACACGACCTTGAACAATATAGTGATCGGCAGAAAATGCATTCTGAGATGTAGCGTCGTCAAGTATCACCGTCTCATGGGTGCGCATTCCATAGCGAACCAACGACTCCGGCAACGCCGCTGTGCTGTATGGCTCGCCCCGCAGATGCACGATTATATCCTCTCCACCAGCGATCGCTTCCGCCTCTATCTGTAGCTCATCGCCTCGCGGGACAATCAGCAGACCTCGTTCTGCACCGGCATGCTCGAGGGCTGCGCGCATGAGTTTGTCGATGAGTTTTTCCAGCATCATCTCGCCAGAAAGCGCTTGTGAGACCTCGATCATCGTCGCGAGATCGAGATCGCCGATCGGCGTTTCGATCGTGCCCGCTGGAGCCGGCGCACGCTCGTCCTGCCTCAGCCAGGGATAAAGCTGGTCGAGTTGCCGCACCTTTCCGTCGGCTCCCCATCGGAGATAACACCGCCGTGCGCTGTCCAGGTAAAGATGTGCAATTTTCTCGAAGTCGCGCGCCGCGTAAAAGCGAGCAGCCAACTCATGGGCGAGCGCTTCGTTGTGGACAAAGCTGTTTGCCTGGGCCGAGCGGATCGCCCGCTCGTAAAGTCGCTCGGCATCCAGCTCGCGACCTTCCAAGCGGGCGATCTCGGCACCGACAAGGGCGGCGCGGTTCTCGAAATTTTCGGGGCAATTCTCCGCCCAGATCCCGATCTGTTCGTGATGCGCGGCCAGAGCCTCCAAATGCTGTCGGCGCTGATCGGCCGAAGCGGAGTCATAGGATGAGGCGCGCGCGAGCGCGCTGTAAAAGTGATACTCCGCGACTTCGATGGCCGGAAGCGACGTCCAGAGCAGGGGTTGCGCTCTAAGCGACGCGTCGATGGCCGCCGAAAAGTCGCCGGCCAGGAAGCTCCCCTGCAGCTTGCGAATCCAATACCAGCACTCGGCAAATGCCAGGTTCCGGTTACCAGACAGACGACTTACGATGCGGCCTTCATCGAATTCCTCATCATCGAAAGAGCCGAATCTGCGGGTCGACCCGCGCAACATTCGGACCAGCGCAAGCTGCGTCGCGATGACGTCGATGACGAGCCCGAATTGCATCTGCTGTGCCAACGCGAGTCCCTGCTCTGCCTCGCGCTGAACTTCGTTGAGCGGATCGCCAACCATGAGCATGTTGGAATTCAGGTGGGCGCGGCTGTACACCGCATAAGTGAGATCGCCCGTCTTGTTCGCAACGTCGAATGCCCGATGCAGCAGATCGCGACCACTGGCGGCATGCCTCGTCCATGGCGTAACCTGGTTGCCGAAATTCATGAAAATCCGGGCCAGGAAGTGCTTCAAATCGCGCCGCTCGACCAGTTCGTAGCCGACTCGGCCAAACCGATATCCGGCCCTGTAGTCCCCGAAAAACGGGCCTGCAACCATTCCTACCCGAACATACGCATTGGACGAGCCATCGCTGTTGCCACGTTCGAGGCTGAGCCTGACCGCCCCACAGCTGACCAGAGCCAGCAGGTTCGCATCCGTGAACACCGCGGGTGGCCCGAGCTTGGTCAGAACATCGAGAAGGGCGAGTGATGCGGGATCGGTCATCAATGGCAGGTCAACCAGCTCCTCGATCGCGCGACCGCCGAGCTTGGACCAGATCAGCTGATATTCGCGGCGCACCTCCTCGTCCGCAGGATGCGCCGTCCATACCACGCCAACATGCTGGAGACACTCGAGGCCGACGGCGACGGCTTCGCTCATCCGGCCGCGGGTTGTGCATACGTCGATTCTCAGGCATGCAACGGCCGCCCGTTCGACGATATTGGCGGCGCGGGCTGACAGCAGCGTCAGCCGATTCTCTGCGGCGGCGAGCTCGCCTGTGAAGAATTCGCATTCGGCCCGGTGCAGCTCCAGTTCGAACACCAGTTCGCGTCGGCGCTCCCACGAATCTTCCGGCAGCTCTGCCGCACCAGCAACCAGATACTTCAGCGCCGCGCCATGGGCCGTCGACGTCTTTGCGCGCTTGGCCGCAATCAGATTCAGTCGGGCCAGCTGCTCGCGCTCATCGGATGAGGAGATCAATGGCGCTCCGCGATTGAGCTGATTGACGATTTCGAAAATCGCCTGCTCGCGTTGCTCCGGCGCCGTGCTCATCAACAGCAGGCGACCGATCCGAAAGTGAGCTTCGGCGCGAGACGCTTCGGGAATCAGGGAATATGCGGCTTCCTGCACCCGATCATGGATGAACCGGTAGAAGTCTCCCCGGCGCTCGACCACTTCCTCGCAGAGCGCATCCCAGAAAGCCACGTGAACTTGATCTTGCGGGATCTTCAGAACGATCGCCAGCGTGGTTGTGTCGGCGACCGCGCCGAGACAGGCGAGCTGCTTCAGAGCCAGCTGTGTACTTTCCGGACGGCGAACCAACTTCCGAACTATGAGGTCCACCACATTGTCGGTGTACGCCTTCGCATGAAGGCGCTCGAGGTCCCAGGACCATCGCGCCCGCTCGTGATCGAAGGCTAGGAGACTCTCGTCGGCGAGCACATGTAGGAATTGGATCACGAAGAACGGGTTGCCGTCCGTCTTTGCGTGGACCAACGCCGCGAGCCGGTGAGCCTGCTCGGCATCGCAGCGAAGCGAGTCCGCAACAAGGTTTCCGAGGTCATTGATCGTCAGGGGCGCCAGCTTGATATCGTGCACCTTGCCGGTTGCACGCATCGCGTCCAGCTTGCGCGTGAGTGGATGCGCCGCGGTGACCTCGTTATCGCGGAAGGCGCCGATGAGCAGGAGATTGCGGAGATCGGACCGACTCAACAGGTCTTCCAAAAGGTCCAGCGTCGCCACATCGAGCCATTGCAAGTCATCGAAGAATAGAGCCAAGGGATGTTCCGCCCGAGCAAAGACGCCAATCATTTGCCGAAGCACCATCTGGAAGCGCCGTTTCGCGTCCGGCGGCGGAAGCTCTGGGACCGGCAGTGGCACTCCGACGAGGATCCTCAGCTCAGGAACGAGATCCACCATTAGTCCAGCGTTGGATCCCAGCGCTTCCTGCAAGGCGTCGCGCCATGGCGCAAGGTCGGCATCGCTCTTGCCGAGCAGCGGTCGGATCAGGCTCTGAAGCGCCTGTGCCAGCGTCGCGTACGGAATATCACGTTTGAGCCGATCGAATTTCCCGGAAGCGAACAGGCCGCGCGGTGCTACCAGCACCGGCTGTAGTTCGTTGACGACCGAGGACTTGCCGATGCCGGAATAGCCGGAGACCAGAACCAGTTCCGGGGCGCCACCGCTGACGACACGATTGAACGAGGCGAGCAGGATCCCGACTTCGCGCTGCCGGCCGTAGAGCTTCTCGGGAATCAGTAGCCGGTCGGGTGTGTCGTGTTCGCCGAGCGGAAAGTCATCGATCCGCTGCTCTGCCTCCCATTCGGCCTGACAGCGGCGAAGGTCACCTTCGAGGCCGGCGGCGGTCTGATAGCGGTCTTCGGCTCTCTTCGCGAGCAGCTTCATGACGATCGCCGAGACCGCGCAGGGAATGTCTTTCAGCCGCTCGGCAGGCGCCACCGGCCGCCTGGCAAGATGGCAGTGCACCCATTCCATCGGCTCCATGGCGGTAAACGGCAAGACACCGGTGAGCATCTGATAGAAGGTCACGCCGAGTGCGTAGAGGTCGCTGCGGGAATCGATTGATCGGTTCATCCGTCCGGTCTGTTCCGGCGCCATGTAGGCGAGCGTTCCGGCGATCGTCTCTGGAGGACGAGGTGACTGACGTTCGCGCACGAAGCGCGAGGCGATGCCGAACCCGGTCAGCCGCACCTCGCCAGTCGCCTCATTCAGCAGAATGTTGCCCGGCTTGATGTCCTTGTGGACGAGCCCGCGCTGGTGAAGCTTGCCCAGAGCCGTCGCGACGGGAATGGCGAGACGCAAGAAGCGCCCCGCTTCGATGGGCGCGCCGAGCAAGCGGTCGAGTGGCTCGCTGTCCGCATCATCGAGGATCAGCATGGTTCGCTCGGCATCGCGGATGAGGTCCAACGGCTGCACCGCCCACGTCGCGTCGAGTTCATCCTTCAGTTCGTATTCGTGCGTAAGGCGCTCGAGGCTCGAACGTGATGGGTGGTCGGCTGCAGGAAGAGCGACCAGCACGGCGCGACGCTTACCGTCATCCTCTAATTGCCAGCCACGGTGAAAGACGCGTTCGCTGTCTCTCCACAAGACCTGAGAGCCACCGTCCAAGTAAGCAACGTTCAGCGAATGCGGCACCATCATCAGCCTCCGGCATCCGTAGCTCGAATTGAGATCGGCCAACCAGGCTCTTACGTGCGCAATGCGCCCGGCCCCTTTCCAGGGCCCGCACAAATCGTACCGCACCGTCTGAGAAATGCCAGCCGTCGGTTTGTCTTGTTCGATCCAAAGTGCCTGGTTCCGCCTCTGAACAAGTTGTTCAAGCTGAACGCGGCGACCGGCGAGAAGCTTTGGATGTACGATCCGGAGGTTCCGACGTCTTGGGTGCCAAACAGCTTGTCGCGGTGTGGCGTACTATGAGAATCCCAAGGCCACAGCCGGCCAGGCCTGCGCGGCACGCATCATCGAGGGAACGCTCGACATGCGCCTGATCGCCGTGGACGCCAGGACGGGTCAGCCATGCCAGGAGTTCGGTCCGTTCGGAATGCCCAGCTTCATTCCGCTCGAGATCGGCACGCCGAACAATGGCGGATCGGTCGTGACCGCAGGCGGGCCGATCTTCATCTCGGCGGTAACCGACGATCTGATCAAAGCGATCGACATCAAGACCGGCGAGATCGTCTGGAGTGACGTCCTGCCCGCGGGCGGCCAGGCCACGCCGATCGTCTATGAGCAGGATGGCAAGGAGTATGTGGTCATCATGGCGGACGGCCATCACTTCATGATGACGCCCCCGGGCGACTCGCTGATCGCCTACGCCCTGCCGGACAAGAAGTAAGAATGCGATCTCGGCAACGCGCGGCATCACCCGATGCCGCGCGTTGTGCTGTCTGCAGAACACGACGCGCCACGCCGAGCAACTCACGAGCGCCTCACTTGCAGCAATTTGGCGCGATTTGCCGGCCTTTACTCGCGCAGATGGCACGCGTCGATCAAATAGAGGTCAGCCAAGTCAAGCGAGACAAGGCAACTGTAACACCGAAGGACATCTCATGACGGTACTTGAAGCATCCAAATCGAAGAACTCATCGGGCGTGACCCGCTCCGGCCGACTGTTCGTTCTCGAGTTGAGTGGGGACCGCATTCACGCGATGAATCCGGACGGTTCCGACCGCAAGATCATCGTCACGAATGGCCGTTTCCCCGACGGCATCGCCGTGGATGTGGAGGCGGGCCACATCTACTGGACCAACATGGGTGTTCCCCCTCTCAACGATGGCTCGATCGAACGCGTCGACCTCGATGGCGGAAACCGCAAGGTCATCATTCCGCGAGGCGTTACGTACACGCCGAAGCAGATGCACCTCGATAAGGCGGGAAAGAAGCTTTACTGGTGCGACCGTGAAGGTATGCGCGTGATGCGTGCCAACCTCGATGGCTCGCAGGTCGAAACGCTGGTCAAAACCGGCGACGGCGACAACGACCGGAAAGATCAAAACCGCTGGTGCGTCGGAATCACCGTCGATCCCAAACGGCGGCACATCTACTGGACGCAAAAGGGTCCCGACAATGGCGAGGAGGGTCGCATCTTCCGCGCCGGCATCGATATTCCGAAGGGCGAGACTCCGACGAACCGCTCCGACATCGAGGTGCTGTTCGATCGTCTGCCGGAGCCGATCGACCTCGAGCTCGATCTGACCAACCGCATCCTCTACTGGACCGACCGCGGCGATCCTCCGCGCGGCAACACCGTCAATCGCGCGCCGATCGACACAAAGGCCGACCCTGAAATCGTGGTCACGCATCTGATGGAGGGCATCGGCATCGCGCTCGATGTGCCCGGCAACCGCATGTTCGTCACCGACTTTGCCGGCTCAGTCTATTCCGCAGATCTCGATGGCAAGAACCAGCGCAACTTCCTCTACGCCCAGGGCAATCTCACCGGCATCGCCTACGCCGAAATCTGATCGGAGAACACGACATGACCAACACCAAACCCATTCACCGCATCGCCATCATCGGCACCGGCGTGATTGGCGCGAGCTGGGCCTCGCTGTTTCTCGCCAAGGGGTTGCAGGTTGTCGCGACCGACCCCGCGCCGAACGCGGAAGCCTCGCTCCGGAAGTTCGTGGAGACGGCCTGGCCGGCGCTCAAGCGACTCGGCCTGTCGGCGGGCGCGTCGCAGTCGAACCTCAAGTTCACGAAAGATCTCGCGCAGGCGGTCGCCGACGTCGACCTCGTCCAGGAAAACGGGCCCGAGCGGATCGATTTCAAGCAGAAGCTCTACGGGCAGCTCGACGAACTGCTGCCACCCGAGGTGATCATCGCCTCGAGCTCGTCGGGACTCACCATGAGCGAAATCCAGAAGGGCGCCAAGACCCATCCCGAGCGCTGTGTCATCGGCCATCCCTTCAATCCGCCACACCTGATCCCGCTGACCGAGATTGTCGGCGGAGCAAAGACCTCGGAAGCGACAATCCAGCGCGCGGCGGAATTCTACACGTCGATCGGGCAAAAGACGGTGCGCATCAACAAGGAGATGCCCGGTCACGTCGCCAACCGGCTGCAGGCCGCATTGGGGCGTGAGGTCTACTACCTCGTCGCCGAAGGGATCGTGAGCGCCGCCGACGCCGACACCGCCCTCTCCTGGGGGCCGGGCCTGCGCTGGGGAATCATGGGCAACATGATGCTCAACCACCTCGGCGGCGGTTCGGGCGGCATCGAGCACTTCTTCCAGCAGTTCGTTGGTCCAATGACGGCCTGGTGGAAGACCCTCGGCTCACCCGTGCTGACGCCTGAAGTGCAAAAGAAGCTCATCGACAGCGTCCACGCGGAGGTCGGATCGCGCTCCATCGCGGCGCTGGAGGCCGAACGCGACGAAGCCCTGCTTGGCCTGCTGGAGCTGCGCAACAAGGTCGCCAAGTCGAACCAGGCCAAATCGATCGAGCCGGTCGCATAAGCCAAGGCGCAACCACGGAGATCGGGCACGCAACTGACGCGCCCTCATTTCTTCCGACCTTCAGGCCACAGCAACAGGAGACCCAGAATGCTTACCAAAACCCCGAAGCAGCTTCCGACTCCGAACAGCGATTTCTATCACCTCGCGGATACCTTGAACGCAGACGAACGAGCGATTCTGCAGAAGGTACGCACGTTCATGGAGTCCAAAGTCCAGCCCATCATCAACAAGTACTGGGTCGACGACGCTTTTCCTTTCGAGCTGCTGCCTGCATTCAAGGAGCTCAACCTCGCCGGAGTCGGCATCCAGGGATACGGTTGCGCCGGCGGGAATCAATTGCTGGTCGGCCTTGTTGCGATGGAAATGGCGCGGGTCGATTCCTCGTTCGCAACCTTCTTCGGCGTCCACAGCGGCCTAGCGATGGGTTCAATCGCGATCGCTGGAACGGAGGAGCAAAAGCAAAAGTGGCTGCCGCCGATGGCGCGTATGGAGAAGATCGGCTGCTTCGGCCTGACCGAGCCGCTGGTCGGCTCCGGCGCGGGTGGCGGCCTGACCACGACGGCAAAACGCGAGGGCGACACCTGGGTCCTTAACGGCCAGAAGCGGTGGATCGGCAACGCGCCATGGTGCGACATCTCGATCATCTGGGCACGCGACGTCGACGACAACCAGGTCAAGGGCTTCATCGTCGAAAACAAGACCACGCCCGGCTTCAGCGTCGCGAAGATGCAGAACAAGATCGCACTCAAAGTGGTCCAGAACGGACAGATCACGATGAAAGACTGCCGAGTGCCGGAAGCAAATCATCTCGGAGCGGGCACCCAGTCCTTCCGCGACACCGCGCGCGTGCTGCGTGGGACGCGGTTCCTTGTGGGATGGGAAACGACCGGATGCCAGATGGGTGCATACGAGAACGCGCTCAAATACGCACAGGAACGATTGCAGTTCGGAAAGCCAATCGGCTCGTTCCAGATCATTCAGGACCTCCTTGCGAAGATGCTCGGCAACATCACTGCTTGCCAATGCATGGTTGCTCGCACGGCCCAGCTCGCGGACGAAGGCAAGCTTACAGACCAGCAATCGGCGCTTGCGAAGGCGTTCACGACGTCCAAGACGCGCGAGACGGTCACCTGGGCGCGGGAGCTGCTCGGCGGCAACGGCATCCTCGTCGACTACAACGTCGCGCGCTTCTTTGCCGATGCCGAGGCGCTCTATTCCTACGAGGGCACGTACCAGATGCAGCACCTGATCGTCGGCAAGGAAATCACCGGCTTCAGCGCCTTCATCTGAGATCGCAACCGAGCCGGCGCTTCGCGGCGGCTCGTGAACTGGAAAGAGAGACAACATGTCATCGACAACACCGACACTCGCAAACGTCCTCTACGAAAAGCGCGGCGCGACCGCCTATCTGACCATCAACCGGCCCAAGGTGCTCAACGCCCTGAACACAGCGACATGGAAGGACCTGCGAACTGCATTCGAGGATGCACGGAACGACGCGGCCGTGCGCGGCGTCATTCTCACCGGCGCGGGCGACAAGGCATTCGTCGCCGGCGCCGACATCAGCGAGCTCGCGCATGCGAGTCCGATCGACGCCGAACGGTCCAGCCGCTACGGGCAGGAGGTGCTGGATCTCGTCGAAAATCTCGGCAAGCCGGTGATCGCGGCCATCAACGGCTTTGCACTCGGCGGCGGTTGCGAGACGGCCATGGCATGCACCATACGCATCGCCGTCGAGCATGCGAAATTCGGCCAGCCCGAGGTCAAGCTTGGATTGCTTCCCGGCGGCGGCGGCACGCAGCGACTGCCGCGCCTGGTCGGAAAGGGCCGCGCGCTCCAGCTCATTCTGTCCGGAGAGACCATCAGCGCGCAGGAAGCCTATCGCATCGGGCTCGTCAACGAGGTCGTTCCAGCGGCCGATCTCATCCCGCGTGCGGAAGCCATCCTGAAGATGATCGCCTCGAACGCGCCAATAGCAGTCAGGCAGTCGCTCGAAGCGGTCAACAAGGGATTGGACACGAGCCAAAGCGAGGGCTTCGCGCTGGAAGCCTCCTACTTCGGACTGTGCGCCGGGACGGAGGACAAGAGAGAAGGCACGTCCGCCTTCCTCGAAAAGCGCGCCCCGCAGTTCCTGGGCCGGTGAAGCAAGCACGACGATTTAGGAGAGACCCAATGGCAAGCGACAACATTTTTTCTGGACTCAAGGTGGTTGACTTCTCGAGCTTCGTCGCGGCACCCAGCGCCGCCGTCATCCTGTCGGATTTCGGCGCCGACGTCATCAAAGTCGAACCGCCGAGCGGTGATCCCTGGAGACATGGGCACAAGATCGCGCCGCAGCCGGAGGCGGACGAACCCTATCAGTTCCATCTCGCCAACCGCAACAAGCGCAGCATCACGCTCGACCTGAAGTCGCCCAGCGCCCATCAGGTCCTCCAGCAGCTTGTCACGTGGGCCGACGTATTCATCGTCAATACGCCACATCCCGCGCGCAAAAAATTGAATCTCGAATACGACGATGTGGTGCGCTGGAATCCGCGCCTGATCTACGCAGACCTCACCGGCTTCGGCGAAAAGGGACCGGATGCCAATCTGCCGGGCTTCGACATCACATCATACTGGGCGCGCAGCGGCCTGCTGTCGATGACGCGCGACGCGGGCGCGCCGCCGACCTGGCCGGTGGGAGGAAGCGGCGATAACGCGACGGCCGTCGGAATCTATTCGGCGGTCGTCACGGCGCTCTACCGCCGCGAGCGCACCGGCAAGGGGGCGTATGTCACGACCTCGCTGCTTGCCGAGGGTGTCTGGTCGGCAAGCGTTTCGATCCAGGCCGCGCTGGTCGGTGCAAAGTTCTTTGGGCTGCATGATCGCAAGCATCCGGCCAGCGCGGCGCTCAACGTGTACCGCGCCTCCGACGGCACTTGGTTCGTCCTCATCGTCACGCCCGACAAGTTGGCCGCCGTGGCGAAAGCGATCGGCCGGCCGGGACTCCTGAGCGATCCGCGATTTTCTGATCCGGCGAAGCTGACGGCGAATATGCCGCAGCTCGCGGCCATCCTTGACGAAGTCTTCGCCGCGCAGCCGATGGCGCACTGGCACGAGGTTTTCAGTGGCGTACACGTCACGTTCGGCGCCGTGCGCGGACCGCAAGAGGTCATCGAGGATCCGCAGTTGCGGGCAAACGATATCATCGTTCCGCTCGAAGGCGCGGGCGGCAAGCTGACTTCGACGATCAGTAGTCCGATCCAGCTGCACGGGGTCGTTAAGGTGCCGGCGCGGCGCGCGCCGGATCTCGGTGAGCACACTGAAGAGATCCTCCGTGATCTGGGATTTGACGCAAAGGGCATCGAGGACCTGCGCGCGAGCGGCGCGGTGCCGAAAGTCAGGGAACACGCCTAAAACGCGGCGGCGAAGAGTACCGAACAAAGGAGCAAACAATGAGCGACATCATCACCGAGCGTACCGGCGCGATCCTGCGGGTCCAGCTTAATCGCCCGGCCCAGAAGAACGCGATGACGTCGGGCATGTACACGAGCCTGGCCGATATCCTCAACGAAGCCGACAAGGACGACGCGGTCCGTGTCGTGCTGTGGCACAGCGCCGGAAACGCGTTCTGCGCCGGCAACGACGTCGTGGATTTCCTCAAGAATCCGCCCAAACCGGGTCACTTTCCGCAGGGCGACTTGATGGACGCATTCGTCGGAATCGAAAAGCCGATCGTCGTGGCCGTGCAAGGCGCGGCGATCGGTGGCGGAACCACGATGCTGACCCACTGCGATTTCGTCTACGCGGGCGAGAGCGCCAAATTCCAGCTGCCGTTCATCAACCTGGCGCTGGTGCCGGAATTCGGATCGAGCTTTTCGATACCGGCGCGCGTAGGCCATCTCCGGGCGGCGGAATTGTACTTGCTGGGAGAGCCCTTCACTGCCCCGCGAGCGGTGGAGCTGGGCCTGGCAACTCGCGTGGTGCCCGACAGTGATCTGCTCGCGACCGCCACCGCAACGGCGGAGAAGCTTGCGGCAAAACCGAGCGGCGCGTTGCTGGCGAGCAAGCGACTCCTCAAGCAGGCTTCGATTGGCCAGCTCAAAGAGGCTATCAAGAGTGAAAGCCGGGAGTTTATGGAGCGGGTAAGCGGGCCAGACGCCAAGGAAGCGCTCTCGGCCTTCCTCGAGAAGCGTCCACCCAATTTTACAAAGAGCCCGACGCACGTGGCCGCCGAGTAGCCCGCGCTCGTGGAATTGATGGGCGTCGCGCCGAGCTTGGTGCGGCGCAAGCTGGAAATTGAGGGGCGCCAGCGCGGCCCCAAGCGGAAATGCGTGGAGCCGATATGAAACACGTCTTGAGCACGGTCACGTTCGCCCTGGGAGCCCTGGGCTTCGTGGTGTTCCTGAGCATGTTGAAGCCAGAACCGCTCAGTGCAGTCACGGCGCTCAGCAAGTCCGCGCATTGCAAAATGGCGGCCTCTCGCTCGCCGGGATGCCTCAGCGACCCCGGATGGCTGGGGCGTTGAGAGCATTCCGACAGACGCTCGCTGACACCGAACACAAACCGAGGTGAACCAATGTATGCGATGCTTGCTGAGACCCGGCCCGACGAAGCAACCGCTGTTGTCGAGGCTCCCCATCAAGAGCGCAAGCGGGTCATCGTCATCGGGGGCGGCTTTGCCGGGATCGCCGCGACACGGGCGCTGCGGCGCGCTGATGTCGATATCGTACTGATCGACCGCCGCAACCACCACATCTTTCAGCCGCTGCTCTACCAGGTGGCGACGGCGGTGCTCTCAGCCGCGGAGATCGCAGCGCCGATCCGTCAGCTCGAGGTCAAACAGCAAAACCTCAGCGTGCTTCTGGCGGAGGTCACCGGCGTCGATGTTGCGTCCCGCACCATCGAGGCGTCCTCCCCTGGCGTGGGCGTCCGCAAGATCGCCTACGACTATCTGGTGGTCGCGACCGGCATGCGCCCGAGCTACTTCGGGCACGATGAGTTCGCGCGATTTGCCCCGGCGCTCAAGAGCCTCAACGACGCAGAGACGATCCGAGCCAAGATCCTGAGCGCGTTCGAAGTTGCCGCAACGACCGAGGACGCAAGCGAACGCGCGCGCCAGATGACATTCGTGCTGGTCGGCGCAGGCCCCACCGGGGTGGAACTCGCGGCATCCCTCGCGCAAATGGTGAAAGTCACGCTGCGCGGAAACTTTCGCCACATCGATCCGGCGCAGGCCAGCATCATTCTGCTCGACGCAGGGCAGCGGGTTCTGCCGACCTTTGCTGAACCACTGTCACGCAGGGTGACCCGACGACTCGCGAAGCTCGGCGTGAAGGTCTTGACCGGAGTGAAGGTCGAGACCGTCGACGCGGAGGGCGTGGTTGCCGGCGGAAGCCGAATCCCCAGCGCTACTGTGCTGTGGACCGCTGGGGTTGCTGCCTCACCCATTCCAAAGATGCTCGGCACCAAGACCGACCGCGCGGGGCGCGCACTCGTTGATCCCTTCCTCAAGGTCGTAGACGCGCCCGGAGTGTTCGTCGTGGGCGATGCGGCGTCGATCATGCAACATGAACACCCTGTGCCCGGCGTGGCGCAAGCCGCGATCCAGGAAGGACGCTACGTCGGGCGGCTCATCGCGAAGGAGCTGAAGGGCCAAGAAGAGAAACGACCGTTCCACTATTTCGACAAAGGCAATATGGCGGTCGTTGGCAAGAATTACGCCGTGCTGGAGCGAGGCTGGTTGCGGACAAGCGGGTCCCTGACCTGGCTGATCTGGGCGTGCGTTCACATCCTCGCTCTGCCGCAGCTACAGAATCGCCTGCGCGTGCAGCGGCAGTGGCTCTGGTCGTATTTCACCGGCCAGCGCAGCTCGCGCCTGATCCCCGAGCCCGCGCGGGTCGCTACTCCCGGGTCCGATCATTGAGGGGCCGCTTGCGCCATGAACACGGTCTACCTCCCTGCATTGGCAGCGTTGGCGGGGTCGACGATCGGCGGCCTTACGTCGCTCGCGTCAGCCTGGCTCACGCTGCACCATCAGGATCGCGCAAAGCGGCTGTCGGGGGAAAAGACCAGACGGCAAAAGCTGTACAAGCAATTCATCGATGAGGCCTCGAAGCTCTACGCCGACGCGCTCGTTCACGATCGGGCGGAAGTCTCGGCACTGGTCAGCGTCTACGCGCTGATCAACCGGATGCGTGTCGTATCAAGCACCGCCGTGATCGAGAAGGCAGACGCGGTCATTCATTTGATCATCGACACATATTTCATGCC
>NZ_JBBIAR010000119.1:0-16178 GCF_054185165.1 Bradyrhizobium sp. UFLA05-109
CGCAGCCCTTGCGGCCGCGGTCGAGCGACAACGCCCGCCGGCGGGATGCGGGCATCATTCGGATCGGGGCTCGCAAGATACGCCTCTGTGCGCTATCGCGACACACTGGTTGCGCACGGCGTCATCGGCTCGATGGGCCAGCGCGGCAATCCGTACGACAACGTCAAGGCGGATTGCTTCATGAAAACCATGAGGTCGAGGCGGTATATCCGATGCGTACGAAACGCTCGAGGAGGTCATCGAGAATATTTGCCGCTTCATCGACGATGTTTACAATAGCTGCAGATTGCATTCTGCTCTCGCCTATTTCAGCCGGCAACAATCAGCACGTCCGGCGGAGGGACAAATCAGCCACCTCCTCCTGTCCGGCCCCAAGGGCCCACTCCAACCACAGGTCAATGTTCGGCCCCGATTGACAGCCCAGGAACTCGGCGTCACCAACTAGGTTATCCAAGCCTCATAAGATCTTTCCGCCATCAGCTGTGTGGGACACTCCCGATCAGATCAGACCACGCTGCACTGCGAAGCGAGCGGCAGGTGGATCACCCAGAAACGCACTCGTGACAAAAGGCAAGGAGACGCTCGCATCCTCTTCGGACAAGATCGTCTTCAGCAGCGAAGGACATTCGCAGATAGGGCGAAAGCCCAAATGCTGAGCCAGGAACCGCCGCCAGGCCAGCTTCCAACAAGGACTCCGCGACGTCGTTGTCGGACATCATTATATGGCCTTCGGGCGATCTAATACTAATGAGCCCCGACACATCGATCCAAAAATAGAAGGCCCCCTGGGACGGGAAGACAGAAATAAGGTCTGATTGTTGCAAAATTCCGAGTCCCTCTCGGCGACGACGATCGTAGGCCCGCACACATTGCGCAGGAAAACTTTCCGCTTTCAGAAGCGCCATTGTCGCCGCAGCTTGTCCGACTACGCAGCCTCCGGATGTGAGATGAGACTGAAGGTTGATCATCGGCCCTATCAGCCAATCGGGACCAGCTGCATATCCGACACGCAAACCTGTCATCGCGTGCCCCTTTGAGAATCCGCTGCAAAGTACGCATCGGTCCAGCAGCCCTGAATCAGCCCCAGCAATATTTGAGTGAGTTTGGCCATCGAACAGGATGTCTTCATAGATATCATCCGAGAGAACTAGAAGCCGCGGATGGTAGGCAACAACGCGCGCTATCTCGGCAAGTTCGCTTTTGGAGTAGACTGCACCTGTTGGATTGGCTGGAGAGTTTATGACAAGCCAGCGCGAACGGGGGGTGAGCACCGCTCTGAGTTCATCCGGTGTAATCTTGAAAGAGTTCTCGGCTAACGTTCGCACAATTACCGGCGTCCCCCCGGCTAATCGGGCCATTGCGGGATAGGACACCCAGTAAGGCGCCGGGATGATAATTTCGTCGCCGGGTTGAGTGGCGACCATTAGGGCCTCGGCGAGAACCTGCTTTGCCCCTACGCCGATGAGAATATTCTGGGCTAGATAATTGAGTCCGTGCCGACGCTTGATATCATTAGCGACCGCTTGGCGAAGTTCCGGCAGACCGGCCACCGGACCGTAGGACACCTGTCCAGAAGCAAGTCGCTCAATAGCTGTCTGTAGTCCAGCCCGCGAGGGTGACATGTCCGGCTCCCCGCCCGCTAGGCTGACGATGTCTCGTCCGCTTTGTTTTAGTATTCGCGCCCTATCCATCAATGCAATTGTGGGCGAAGCTCCCGCGGCCGAAACCGTTTCATTGATGGCAGTATCAATCTGCGTCATAGACAATCACCACACTGTAACGTTTACTTGTCTCTGGCCTTGACCAGACTACTGGCGCTTCCCCAGCACTTAACTCATCAGGGATGCGATCGGCCTTCAATTTTCCTGAGAGGAGCGAATATCCAACCTCACATGGTGCCCCTGCTCAGGAGGCCGCGCGCAACGACTTGCGCCTGAATTTCGGCAGCCCCCTCAAAGATATTGAGTATCCGCGCATCGCACAGAACACGACTAATTTCATATTCCAAGGCGTACCCGTTGCCGCCGTGAATTTGCAGCGAGACGTCGGCAGCGGTCCAAGCCACCCGAGCCGCGATCAGCTTGGCCATTCCGGCTTCGATGTCACACCTACGGCCGGCTTCTTTGGCTCGCGCGGCACTATAGGTTACTTCTCTTGCCAGCAGAATTTCGGCGAACATCGTCGCAAGTTTGTCCGATATTCGGGGAAACTCTGCGATGGACTTGCCGAACTGTTTTCGTTCCATCGCATACGCAAGTCCGAGTTCGAGGGCTCGGCGCGAGACGCCGACGGCGCGAGCCGCGGTTTGGACACGCGCGGCTTCAAACGTGCGCATAAGTTGCTTAAATCCGTGACCTTCTGCGTTCCCCAGCAAGCCGTCTTCGGGGATTTCAAATCCATCAAAGGCAACGTCGTATTCGCGCATCCCTCTGTAGCCAAGAACCTCGATTTCGCTTCCACTCATGCCGCGGACTGGAAAGGGATTGCCCGGATTGCCCCGCGGCTTCTCAGCGACGAAAATCGAGAGCCCCGCAGATCCGGGAGTCTCGGGTAGAGTACGGGCGAGCACGGTCATCAGGTCGCTTCGGGACGCATGCGTGATCCAGGTCTTTGCGCCGAAAATGCGCCAACTTCCATCGCTTTGACGGATACCGCGCGTCCTAATACTGCCGAGATCGGATCCTGTGTCTGGCTCCGTAAAAACCGCTGTCGGCAGAAATTCCCCTGAGGCAATCTTCGGGAGCCACTTGCGCTTTTGAGCTCCGGTGCCGGCGTGGGCTATTAGCTCGGCCGCGATTTCGGACCGAGTACCAAGTGACCCTGCGGCGATCCACGCCCGGCTGAGTTCCTCAGTAACCACGCACATCGCGAGTTTGCCGAGTCCCAAGCCGCCGAATTCGGGGGCGATGCAGATGCCAAAGATGCCGAGGTCGGCAATTTCTTGGACGATTTCGTCGGGGATCAGAGCGTCTTCTAAATGCCACTTGTGCGCGTTCGGGATGATACGTTCATCGGCAAAGCGTCTGACTTCGACTCGGACCGAGTCGAGCGTGTCGTCGTCCAGCGCATCGTTTAGACGGTGACCTTCTGTCAAAAGCCTAGTCAATTCCATGCGCACACGCGACCAGTCTGCGCGCAAAAATGCCGCAACGCAGTCGTTCGTCGCCAAATCCGCGGCCGCGTGAGATAGACCAAGCTCGAAAGGTCGGACAATCTCATTTTGCGTCATCGGAACGCCGCCGATGAGTTGACCAAGGTACTCGGAGAAGGCGGTAATGATCGCGCATTCGCTCAGTCGATCGAGCCCACCTGACAAACCGCGTCGCTCGCACCAGCTTGCGGTTGCCGATAGGCACTCGCTGAGTGTCGCGATCCAGGCAAAGCCATGAGCGACTCGTTGTCTTCGATCGAACTCGCTCGAGGAAATACGGCCGTCTTTGATGACACTTTGAGCAAGCGCAGCTTTCGCCGCAGCGACAAACTGCTTTGCAGCTGCCGCGGCGCCGGTTGCGACGGTCACCAAGCGCTCAGCACGGAGCGGTTCGAAAGCTTCCATTTTCCAATCCTTACTTTGGAGCTAGGGGGTCGCTCGTCAAGCAAATGACCCCACGATCATGAAGGCTCGCGAGAGCGGCGGTGGGAATGCGAAGGAGTGTCGTCAGCACTTGTTCAGTATGCTCGCCCAAGGTTGGAGCGGGCGAAGGATCGCAACGAGATTCGCTTGAGAATGAAGCCGGGAAACCGGGAGTCGGATAGGCGCACCCGCTTGGGTGTTTCACGGTTGTGAAGATTGGATTAGCTTCAACAAAATTGGGATCTTCAGTGAGCGCTTCGTGCACGCTCCTGTAGACACCGAAACAAACCGCCGACGACTTAAACTGTTGCAGGAGAGCGGCCAAAGGGTATCGCGCAACGGCCTGTTCGACGATTGGATTAATCCGATCTCGATGCAGAAAGCGAGCCCCTTCGTCGGAATCTAGTGAAGTGCCGAGTTCTGCTTCGAGCGCGCGGATGGGCGCCTCCAGATCGAGAGCGGCTATCAACGCCTTCCATTGTTTGGTCGTCAACGCGACGATCATGACGCGTCTGTCATCGGCGCAGCTAAAATCCCGACCAAAGGCACCGAACAGGCTGTTACCGAATTTGGGGCGGTCGGCGCCGGCGATCGCAACCTCGGCAACTTGCCCGAGGTTGCCTAAGGTCGCAGCCGCAACGTCGCTTAGGGGTATGCGTATATGCTGGCCGAGGCCCTTCCGGCTCCGATGTTCTATGGCCGCAAGGACCGCGACTGCAGCGGTAGAACCTGCGAGCAGGTCCCATGCGGGAAGGACGTGGTTTATGGGGATACGATCACTGCCTTCTGGTCCAGTCATATACGGAAAACCAACCGCACAGTTCACGGTGTAGTCGACTGCTGAATTGCCATCTGCATGGCCGAGAATACGGGCGGTTACGAGGTCCGGCCTGACACTGCAAAGACCGTCGTGCGAGAGGAATCCTGTTTCTGGATAGTTGGTGACAAAAATTCCGCCTTCTTTGCCTCCGGCGGTGACGATGGCAATCGCTAACTCACGCCCCTCCGGCATTCCTAGATTGAGGGCGACGGACTTCTTTCCTTTATTGAGGCCCTCCCAATAGAGGCTGTCTCCGCCGGGGCAGAGCGGCCAGCGTCGATAGTCAGGACCGCCGCCAATGGCGTCGAACCGAATGACCTCCGCTCCAAGTTGGGAGAGTAGTAACGTGCAATATGGCCCCGCAACGAAAGAAGCACCTTCGATAATCCTAACACCCGACAGCAGCCCGTACACGGCTCTCGTTCCTCTATTTCCTTGCGACCCTGACTAGCGTCATCATCCGAGATTCCGTTGACCAGAGGACTAGTGCAACTGGGCCAACGACAAAAATTCATCTAGTGAATATCTAATTCAAAACATGTATCGCAGATCGGGGCGCGCGGATATCGGTATGCCTGATCGGGGATGACAGGCGTCTGGCTCCTTGCGGTGAGCAATAACATATGAATCTACCACTCTCTGGTGACAGCTCCTTTTTCCTGAACTTGTACGCCCGGTATCTGAAGGATCCCCAGTCAGTGCCTGTCGACTGGGCAATTCACTTTGAGTCGCTGAGTGACGTCCCGGTTCGCGCAATCGAGCGAAATGACATGGCGATAGCGGCGTTCGTGGAAGCATTCCGCACTTATGGGCACAAGGAAGCGCAACTGGATCCACTCGGGTTCGCGCCGACCATTCACGTTCCGGAACTTGCCTTGGCAAAGGACTGTCTAGGTTCCGAACCGGTCAAGCTGTCTGTAGCAGGTAGGTCACTGGAAGTAACGAAAGAGAGAGCGGAGGAGATTCTTCGCCAGGTGTATTGTTCGCACGTGGCGTTGGAAGCAGCTTACCTCGATCATCCAGAAGATCGTGCATGGATTTACGATTTCTTTGAGAAAGAGGTTCTGGCCGAGCCTGACGAGGGCGTTATGGCCTCCTGTTTGGAGGCTGTACTGCTGGCGGATGAATTTGAGAAGTTCATCAAGACCAAATGGCCGACGAAAAAGCGCTTTGGCATTGAAGGCTCCGAATCTTCGGCAATCATTCTGAGAGAACTCCTGCGGGAGGCGGCGAGTGCCGGGCAGACAGAGGTAGTGGTCGGGGGCATGCATCGTGGTCGGCTGGCAACGCTTGCAACTGTATTCGGCAAGTCCTTGCCCGGCCTGATTTGGGAGATCAAAGGACGAGACATCACAGGGGGAGATGAGCGCTTCACAGGCGATGTGCCATATCACAATGGTCTTGCTGCAACCGTGGACTCCGGATGCGGAGCCGTGGAAGTGCGCGTCCTCCCGCATCCGTCGCATCTGATCGTAGTTGCGCCGGTGGCGATCGGAGCCGCGAGAGCTCGGCAGGAGTTGCGCGCGCGTCAGGGCGCTCCCAGGAGCGTCCTGCCTCTCCTGATGCACACGGATGCGGCCTTTGCCGGCCAGGGTCTCGTCAGTGAACTGCTGCAAATGGGTGACTTGGATGGCTATTCGCCCGGCGGAACAATTCATCTCGTCGTCAATAATCAGATCGGGTTCACAACGCTACCCGAAGAGGGTCGGTCAACGCTCCACCCCACGGACCTCGGAAAGGCGTATGGGATTCCTATTCTGCACGTGAATGGAGATGATCCGATCGCTGCGGCAGTCGCAGCACGGGTCGCCCACGCATGGCGACATCGCACCGGGCGAGACGTGATCATTGACCTCGTGTGCTATCGCCGAAATGGACATAACGAGCTTGACGAGCCACGCTTTACGCAGCCCGTTATCTCGGCCGCAATCGAAAAACATCCCAGCTTGAGAGCACTATTTTCGGAATACGTCCAAGCTCGTTCGCGCGAAGCTTTCGAAAGCGCAGATGCTCGGCGAGCAGAGTTCGCGCGGCGACTCTCAGAGGCCTATGAAGGCTACGAGAGGCTGCGACTAAACGACGTTTTGGCTGAGACGAACGTCTTTCCAGAGACGCAAACCGGGTGTGGCTCGGAAACGGATCCGCAGACGGGCATTGATACCGAGACGCTTCACAACTTGGGCAGGGCTATTACCAATATACCAGACGATCTGGCGCCAGATGCGAAGGTTCGTACCTTCTTATCGTCTCGATGGGATACCATCCAAAAGGGCTTACGTATTAATATGGCAACTGCAGAGGCACTCGCTTTCGCGAGTCTGCTCCACGAAGGAACTTCGGTTCGCCTGAGCGGACAGGACTGCGTCCGTGGCACTTTCACGCAACGTCATTTGGCAATCCATGACCTCCGCGATGGCCGGATATTCGTGCCGTTGAGCACGCTTTCCGGCGAGGGGATACGTTTCGACGCCGTCAATTCACCGCTGACTGAGTACGGCGTACTCGCTTTCGAATATGGAATGAGCCTTGCAGATCCCAATCGGCTCTTTATTTGGGAGGCTCAATTCGGCGATTTCCTGAACGGAGCGCAAATTGCGGTAGACCAATACATCGTAAGCTCCGAATCGAAGTGGAAGATGCGATCGTCACTGGTTCTCGCCCTGCCACATGGGTTGGAGGGCCAGGGGCCCGATCATTCATCGGCACGCATCGAAAGAATTCTTCAAAGCTGCGCCGATGAGAACATCAGGGTTGCGATCCCGTCCACGCCCGCGAACCTGTTTCACCTGTTGCGCCGACAACAACGGAGCGCGCAGCGGAATCCCCTTTTTCTTATAACGCCGAAATCTCTCTTGCGCGAAAAGACATGTCAATCGGCGCTATCGGAATTGGCCTCCGGGACACGGTTCCGCGCGGTCATCACTACTGAGGCTTCGGGACACTGTAACCGAATCGTCTTTTGCGCGGGTAAGATCTTCTATCCCCTCAATGAGATGCGTTTGCACGAAGGTATCTCGGACGTTGCCTTGGTTCGCATCGAGCAACTTTACCCGTTTCCGAGCAATGAAATCAGTGAAGCGCTTGCGAGGCATCCAAGGGCCGAGTTGGTCTGGTGCCAAGAGGAACCGGAGAATCAGGGAGCCTTCTACTACATTGAGAGGATGTTCAGAGAAAACATGCGCCAACCCATGGGGTATGTAGGTCGCCCTCCGATGGCCTCGGCCGCGGGCGGGTCGATTGATCGACATGAACGCGAGCAAGCCAAAATCGTTGCAGCTGCTATACGCGGTCGCGCTAGGATGCAATAGGCCAAACTTTTATCGAACTTAGAAGACGGAGGAGTGCAATGGAAGACATGAAGCTGCGTGATTCAATTCTCGAGCGCGCGCGCCGCCTCGCTACGGCGACCTTGGGAGATGCACTGGACGCGTTTGGCATTCCTGGCGTCATGTCGGGAATCACCCGGAGAACCGGAAGTGGGCGAGTCGCTGGGTTTGCTCAGACGATGCTCCAGCAAGCCGCTCCTCTTGGCAGTTTCTCGTTTGACGATTTTGCTGTCGGATCGGCCTTCGATGCGACCTCCCGCAATACGGTTCTTGTTGTTGATATGGGCTCGGCTGATGTTTCAACTTTCGGCGGACTTGCCGCGCTTACGTTCACATTGCACGATGCAGCCGGTGCTGTCGTGGACGGTGGATGCAGGGATATTGAGGAAATCGCACGCCTGGGATTGACGGTTGCAAGTCGAACGGTTACCCCCCGCACTGGTAAAGGTCGGCTGCGGATTGTTTCACAAGGCGAGGCCATTACTTGTGGAGGGGTTTGCGTCCGCCCTGATGATTTGGTTATCATGGACGATACCGGAATCGTGGTGGTGCCCCAGGATAAGATTTTGGCGATCCTTACCGCCGCTGAAGAACTGGATCGTCGCGACGCGAATTTTGCAGAGCGCTTGAAGACCGGCGGTAGCTTCGCTCGGGCGGCCGCCTCGCTCAGGCACGCTTGAGAGCAAGAGCGGGTGGAAACGCACCGCTTCATCGCATCGATCAGAAGGATGCACTGACGGTTGTGCAGGTCCGAACACGTCATTGTTCATCTGCAACCAACCTATCGCGGATGCCAACCGCAGCCCTCCTAAGACTTGGAAGAATCCTTTGTAGCAACCGGTGCCTCTCACCAGCGACGCTCAAAACCAAACTACTTATCGCGGCCAGAACCTTTCCGTCCTTTGTCAGAATGGGAACGGCGACCGCCCAAATCCGAGATTGATAGACCGCTTCCAAGTACTCTTCGTCGGCAAGCGCGTGCCCATCTCGACGGATTTGCGCAAGTCTCGCGTCGATTCTCGAGGCGATACGAGGGTCTCTATCCCAACGTCCTCCCGTTTCCCGTGAACGGGAAAGCGCTATCTTGCGCTCTTCTTCCGGCATGAACGCCACCGTGACCAGTCCAACACCCGTGGCCAGTAAAGGAATTCTGGCGCCTGTGCGACTGGGCAGGGACAACCCGAGCGAAGCTCGATTGCTGTACACTATGACCATTGCATCGCGATCGAATACAGCGAGATTAGATGGCCAACCAATCTCAATATGCATCTGATCGACGATGGGAGATGCAATCTCAAGCAGACGCGATTTGGAATCGAAGCCCCGGCTCAGAGTCAGAGTTCGACCTGTTACCAAATAAGTCGATTTTCCCGCTTGGCGATAGACGTAACCTTCTGCAACCAACGTTTCGAGCACACGCACTACTGTAGGCTGTGGGACACCACACCTTGAAACCACCTCCACAATTGTCATAGGCCCGTGCTCGCTGATTGCCCGCAACACCGCAAGACCCCGCTGAATTGCTCGGACTGGCTCATACGATGGCATGCCTGTTTCCTCAACCAAGATTCGTTCCGCACTGCGCCGACGTTCTTTATCAACAGCCTATCGCTAGCAAGGGTGTATTCGGTGATCAAGCGGGCAACCACCATCCAAGGATTGGATTGCATCAAGGTCGAGAAGATCCGTAGGTTGCTCCACACGGGGACAGCGCCCTTAACACTAACCCGCTGCATGGCGTCGGAGCACCGTTCGCACTGCACCCTCTAACGCGAGCGATTGCTCGAGACGAAGTAAAGCAACAATAGAGCAAAGTCGTGCGGCGTCGCGGGCCGCGGCGTCTAAAATCGAGGATGACCGCATCTGTGCTCGAGTTGGGTCTTCACAAAGAGGTCGATCATGTTAGTTAGCCGGAACACCGCCAGGCACCAAGCTACCACTTCGCGTACGCCTCCATTTCCAGTGGCCCATTGACCTGAGCGACCAAAGCTAAAGTCGATCGCCTTCCGGCTTAGCATTGATGGTAAAAGGGCTCGCGTCGAAGATCGGGGGGACACCGAACGGAACGTAAAGCTGAGCGGCGAAGCGATATACGATGCTCGCGCGAAATAGATCAGCATTGTCACTTTCAGCGGGCCATGAACGACAAGTTCCGGATAGCCCCACTTCTATCGCGTAGGGCGGTCGTAATGGGTGCGATGCCCGCTGGGCATGTCATCGCTAAGTAACGGAAGAGAAGAGCCGGTGAGCGTGCGACGACGCGGTGATAAAGATCCGACTCGACAGAGGCAGCTACTGTCGTGACGCCGCTGTCCGCCCCGCGAGATGAACGATATCCTGCTGCTTTTCATCGTCCCGTTCCTTGCGGATGGGTTGTGCTCGACGGTCACGAAGCAGAGCTGGCGCATACGTCCTGCCTGGCAGCGACATTGACGATCCGAGACATTCGCTTCACCTTTCGCAGCTTGGTGAGACGGTCACCCGCGACGCGGCGAATTCCTGCCGCCAGTACCATGCCGGGCAGTGGATTTCGCCGGAGCGATCATTTGAATACTCCGGGTCAGGGCGCATGTCGGTCCACGTCTCGTCGTTGAATAGGACCCGCTCAATTTCGAGCGACCTAGCTAGACACCTTGTCCACGGGGCTCGCCGTGCGCGACTTCACGTGAATCGCGCTCACCAGCCAATTCGGCGCGCACGAAGTCCCACACTCGAGCGCGCAATCGACCTTCAAGCCGCGTCTCGCATGCTCGGCAACGAGCCCGTCTATGGCGAAATCGCCGCCCTTGATCTGCCACAACGGCTGCATCAAGGCGTTGGAGCAACTGAGGATTTGTCGCCCGCATTCAATCGGAATGGCAGAATGACGCCGGAGGGGGACAATGTTCGAGTTTTATTCTTCGTATCGCAGGATGCTCAAGCGCCTTCGATGGCGCGATAGATGCCGAGATGGATCCCATCGCCGAATTGCGCGGTTGAGCCATTTTGCTGCAGCACATTGCGGTTCACGGCCGATCCGCACAGCTATAGTCGATAGCAATCTACTCGCGCTCATTAGCGGATACTTTTCTCGCCGGTTACAAGCAAGCATCCCGCGCTTCGACACGCCCGGCGGTGGGCTCAAATGATTCATTGCCTCGGCACCGAGTGCGGTCGATAATCCGGACGCTCCGCTTTTGAGCACCTTTTCGGGCTATCTAAGCAAAGCACGACGATCGGACCGTCAGGTAGATCATGTGCTCGTTCGGCAAAAAGTAGATCAATGCGGCGCTTGGCGATGACGCAGCGTAGTGCTTTGCGAGAAATTCGCCCACAGGAAAAGAGCGGACGCGGTGTCGTCAATTCATTCCTAGATGATCAATTTCGGTGGGGAGCCTATCTCGATGGTCGTGGTGCGGCCGGAGTTAAAGCCAAGGCCCACCATCAACCTGCGGTTCGTGACGTGCTGATCCTAGTTGCCGCGTGGGCACGAACTGCATCTCCGAAGGCGCAGAAAATGCGCGCGGATGGCTCGTCGGATTTCACCCAATACTCGGGATGCCACTGCACACCGATGGCGAAACCCCTGGCATTCCGCACCGACACCGCCTCGACAGTTCCATCATCGGCGACTGCTTCGATGTCAAGCTGTGTCGCCAACCGGCCTATTGCTTGGCGGTGTAAGGAATTGACGTTTATCCTGCCTGTGCCGAGCACACCAAATAAGCAGCTTTCAGGCTTGACGGTCACAGACTGGCGCATTGCAAACGCCTCGTCTCGGTTACCGGCCGGCGGCGCCCGATGATCGAGCGCGCCCGGTCGCTCTTGGATTTCTGTCACTAGTGTGCCGCCGAATGCGATATTCATTTCCTGAAGGCCGCGACAGATGGCGAGCAGCGGAACCCGCCCCTCGATTGCCTTCCGGATCAAAGGCAACGTTGTTGAATCCCGCGCGGAGTCGTATGGGCCATTTGCTTCGCTTGATTTTCCGCCATAGAGCGAGGGATGAACGTTCGACCCCGAACCCGTAATCATCACGCCGTCCACAGCGGCGAAAAGTCGGTTGAGGTCAAGCCTGCCACCAAAGGAAGGGACAATCAAAGGAAATACGCCAGCCCCGGCAATCGCCGCTTCAAGGTATTGTTGGGGAGCCGCGTGCCACAGGTAGTTGTGCAATTCGCAAACATCCGCCGAGACGGCAACTAGTGGCTGATTTCGTTGCGAATTGCAGCTATCTTGCGCGATCGCAAATCCGGTGTCTTTTGCGTCTTCACCCTGTCCCATACCAGCGAGCCCTTTCACTCTCTGCGAACGCGGTCTATTGTTTATCGTGTCTCATTGCCGACGGCCAGCATCGTGAAGCTACCTCAACATTCGTTGTAGCCGACTCAACCACGTCGCATGCGCCCTGGACGTGGTTCCTCCCACTGGTGCTTTCCTTGACTCTCATCTCTTGTTTTTCTCTTACCGTAGTCGGTTTCAAATTCGTCGCATTTGCGATCAGGCCGTACCGGCAGTCAGGGGCAGCACATCGAGCATTTTGTACGGATGCGGATGATCGCAGAGACGCGCCAATCCCTATCAGGGTTTCGCTTGGCAGCAGGTCGAATCCAATTGACCCGTACGATGGCCGCAATCTTAACGATCTTTGGAGCACACCTACGAGCGACGTCTTCGTTGATGGCACGATCACACAAATAACCATCCGCAAGAGCAGCTTTCCAATGAAAGAGACAATTCGACTAGTTGGGTGCGAAGACGAAGGTGTGGACCCTGGCTGCAAGGCCAATCGAGCATACACTTCGCACAACTGATCGTACTCTAGCGAGGCATCGCCGACATCAGAACTGCCGGGCCGAAACCGTCAACACTTTCAAAGTCCGCTCGGCTTCGCTCACCTCGTTATTTCAATGATCGCACTTCACCGTCAACGGAGCCTGATCACACCTCAAGTGATATCGAGACATCCTCTCTATTTCGCACATCTAGCACTGCGGCGCCGACTAAACAGACAGTTGAGAAACGGTATATTTGAGAAGTTCTTCGTTCTAACGGTGCCCTCGCAAGAATTACCGCATTACTCCTCGAGTCGATCCTTAACCCGACAGAACAGAGCAAATCGAGATCTAGATCCTGTCGAATAAGATTGGTTCGAATACTCCTATCCTTCTGAACTCCACGAAAAGATTCTCGATCGAAATACCTCTGAGACAATCTTCGATATTGCTCATCACTGCCTTTCCGCTAGGTGTCACAGCTCGATTTAATGCCCACAGCGACCAGCGCTTGACGCGAAATTTCTGCTACATATCGCCGCTCTTCCTGCCGGATAGATATCGGTCCGAACGTTTCGGTTATGTGTCGCTCAAGGCAAGACGCGATATCGCATGCAGTGCCTGCAACCTTGATCAGGTCATACATGTCGTACATGTGCATAATTGCATTGTGCTTGGCTTCCTCTGGTGAGCTTCCTTGCAGCGTGAACGGATCGCTGATATCAAAAATCCTAACGTCTCGAAACCCCGCATCCGAAAAGAGATCCAACATTTCGTGGCGCGAGAAGTGCACATGAGGATGCCCGGTCCGTGAGTAAGGATGCACAACACTATCGAACCACTTAGCGCATCTTCCGCCGATCTCGAAATCATGCAGTACAAGACGACCGTTCACTCTCAGCGAGCGGTGTGCTTCGCGAATTGCCAGACGTCTCGCGTTGCTATCAAGATGATGACTACCATAAGCGATGAGAACGCCGTCTAGTACGTTGTCACGGAATAAGCTTCGCGTTGCTGACTGACGCACGGCCGGCAGCGCTTGGACGTGACATGCGTCGATCATGAACTTCGAGATGTCGGCTGTATAAATAGTCGGAGTGTTATGCCCGAGCGTTTTGCAGAACCGAGCAAGGGTCCCGTCGCCTCCGAGCACATCCAGAATCCTAAAACCCTGACCAGGGACTTCGAGGGAAGGCGAGAAGCACCTTAGAAGTGTGATCATGCCCACTTTTCGATTATCGGCACTCTTCTGTGCAGAATTGTAGGCCAAGCCGCGACCGCCTGCTTTCTCACCCTCGAACTCCCAAGAGTTCACTTTCATTTCCGCAACATGCTCCTCACCGTCGCGACATCTCTCGCGACTAAGAAGATCGAATAACTCGGAATGATTATGACACAGATAATCGAGATACTCCTCAAAGCTGTATCTATCCACGTATAGTTCGGTTCGCATTCCTCTGTTCTCCGTATGCATATGTCCTGCCCTCTCAAATCAGCCTTTGAGATGTGTGACACGCCATAAGGGGGCGACATTGTCGCGAAACCACCAGGTAGTTTCTCTGCCGGAGAACTGACCTGCGAAGGTTGGATCGGTCCATTAGTTAGTGGCGCCAAGTCCACGGCGCATCCGCGATGCACCTCTCGTTTCCTGTTCCTCCAGAACGCTTCATCCGATCGACAGAAGCGCAGGAACGGCAGGCTCTCCGCCACTGGCGCAACTGGGCGCACCGTACCGCCGCTTGTAGATCAACGCCGACCTGTTCCACCGAGCTGGGTATGCCAACATAGCCACGGAATGACGACCAAGACGCTGAGCCGCATGGATATACAGCCGACCAAGCAGAATGAGGGCTCTTCTTGACACTGACTGATGGCTCCGACGATGCATGCAGTCCTGGGGGCCGAGGGCAGAGCAGCATGCGCAACCGACCCAGCTAAGGCCGAACAAAGATATCGGCGAACTCCATGCGACGACACTACCATCTTAGATAGGTGCACCGGACGAGTTTGTCGGTTAACAGTGCAGCGGCGCCGCAAGAATTCCAGCTAGAAAGAAAAGCCATGGAGATCAAAAGAAAAGCCGTGCAGGCCATTTGAATATTTCGCTCGCTTTGTTCTCGCTACGCGGCAGAGTGACTCCGCCAGTGCGTTTGCTTGGCGACGTTTAGGGAAGCGCTGACCTGCGCGAGTGAGTTGGACGCGTGCTGGATCAAGGCGGTCATTCTGAACGGGAGCCGTATCGACGGAAACAATCGTTCAGCTTCTCAAAGCAGCTTTGCAAGCTTCGGTGGCGCGTCGCGAGCGCCTTCAATCGACTGATGGACTTCGGATGCATTGTAATACGATAAGCCAGCAAGTCGGTGAACCCCTGACGCCATCTTCTGCGGGACTAAAGCGTGATGGGGTTAGGTTGAATCGATTTGGGATTCCCAAATCAATGTGTTTCTGATTCACCATGCTGGCTGGATTGGAGGCCAGCATGGATGGGCAAGCCTTATTCTCTGGATCTCCGTAAGCGTGTCGTGTCCGCGATCGAGGGCGGGATGTCGCGCAATCGGGCCGCCAGGCAGTTTGGGGTGGCGATCAGTACTGCCATCGGTTGGATGCAGCGGGTCGAAGAGACCGGCAGCATTGAGCCTGGCCAGATGGGTGGCCACAAGCCGAAGGCGGTTTCGGGAGAGCACGCAGTCTGGCTGTCGCAACGGATCAGGGACGGCGATTTCACCATACGCGGTCTCGTTGCCGAGCTTGCCAGTCGCGGCCTGAAGGTCGACTACCACTCGGTGTGGGACTTCGTGCATGCCGAGAAGCTCAGCTTCAAAAAAAAGCGTGGCGGCGGGAGAACGCGATCGACCGGAGGTCGCGCGGCGGCGAGCCCAGTGGACAAAGTATCAAGGTCGCGTCGAAGCTGAACGGCTGGTCTTCATCGACGAGACCTGGACCAGGACCGATATGGCGCCCCTGCGGGGATGGGCGCCGCGCGGGCGCAGACTTCACGCCAAGGTTCCCCACGGCCGCTGGAAGACCATGACCTTCCTAGCTGCCCTGCGCCATGACCGGATCGATGCGCCATGGTTCATCGAGGGGCCGATCGATGGCGGGAGCTTTCGCACCTATGTCGAGAAGGTCCTTCTGCCCGTCCTTCGACCCGGCGATATCGTCATCTTGGATAACCTCGGCAGCCACAGGAGCAAAGCAGTTCGCCAGCTCATCCGTTCGGTCGGCGCCAAACTCTTCTTCCTGCCAAAATACTCGCCCGACCTGAACCCGATCGAACAGGTTTTTGCCAAGCTCAAGCACCTGCTCCGCAAAGCTGCCGCACGAACCGTCGACGCGGTTTGCGCCGCAATCGGCCACGCACTCGATGCCTTCACCTCCGAGGAGTGCGCCAACTACCTCAAAAATTCAGGCTATCGAACTTAATGCCATCACGCTTTAGCACTACTTTGGCAGATTGTCGGTTTTGCTGTGCTTTATAGGATTCCCGAATCAATTTTTCAATGATTCATGGGTGGTCGGCTCATGGAGGGCTGACCATGGCGGGATGGGAAGACGAACTTGAACGCTGGCTGATGCCGTTCCTGGACCGGCTGGGTCATAAGACTCGGCAGCGGATGTGTCCTCTGTTGTAGCGCGGCGATCTGGGAGAGAGGTGCGCGACAATCTGGATGAGAATCTGGTGTCGCGGCGGATGTGATGATCGC
>NZ_JBBIAR010000011.1:0-171949 GCF_054185165.1 Bradyrhizobium sp. UFLA05-109
CTCTGGAACAGTGGCAACTTCATGTTTCCGGCCGCTGTTCTGCTCGACGAGTATCGCAAGTTCGATGCGACGAGCGTGCAGGCGGTCTCCGAGGCCGTCGCGAACGCCGGCCGCGATCTTGGCTTCGTCACGCTCGAGCCGAAGGCGTTTGGTTCTGCGAAGGCGATCTCGATCGACTATGCGGTGATGGAAAAGACCGCACGTGCCGCGGTCGTTCCCGTGTCCTGCGGCTGGTCTGATGTCGGCTCCTGGCTTGCGGTGTGGGAACTTTCGGAGAAGGACGCCCAAGGCAATGCCGCGCACGGCACCGCCGTGTTCGAAGACTCCCGCAATTGCAACGTCACGACCGATTCTGCACTGGTCGCGCTCGAAGGTGTTGACGATCTCGTCGTGGTGGCGACCGCCGACGCCGTGCTGGTCTCGCGCCAGAAGGATGCCAACGGCCTGAAGCGTCTCGTGACGAAGCTCAAGACGGTGGCCCCGAAGGTCACCGAGGAGCATCTCAAGGTGCATCGTCCCTGGGGCAGCTATCAGTCGGTCGACAATGGTGAGCGCCATCAGGTCAAGCGCATCGTGGTGAAGCCTGGCGGGCGGCTGTCGCTCCAGAAGCATCATCATCGCGCCGAGCACTGGATCGTGGTCCGCGGCGCGGCCCGGGTCACCGTGAACGAGACCGTCAAGACGGTGCACGAGAACGAGTCGATCTATATCCCGATGGGTGCCGTGCACCGAATGGAGAACCCCGGTAAAATCATGCTGGAGCTGATCGAGGTTCAGACCGGCAGCTATCTCGGGGAGGACGATATCATCCGGATTGAAGACGACTATCAGAGAGCATGACTATCCAGCGACGAACGCCGCCAAGAACTTGCTGATACGAAAACGTAGGTCCGATCATCGATGTCATCTTCCCAACGCATTCCTCGTCGAATCCATTACATCTGGCTCAGCGATGATGAGCTCCCAGAACTCAATAGACGTTGTATCGAGAGTTGGCGACGCCACATGCCGGACTATGAGATCGTCCGGTGGAATATGGAAAGAGTGTCGTCCTTTGATGCGAGATTTGTGCGTGAGGCGCTCGCGGTTCGAGCATGGGCATTCGCATCGGATTACATCCGACTCAAGGCGCTCGCGCTAGAGGGAGGAGTCTATCTGGATTCTGACGTTGAAGTCTTCAAGCCTTTTGATCGCTTCCTCAAGCATCGTGCGTTCTCGTCAATCGAGCACTGGCCCAAAATCAAAGAAATTGCGATTGAAGGCGCTATCGTGGGCGCTGAACCGAATCACCCTTGGGTCGAAGCTTGCATTGAACGTTACGACACTCGTTCCTTTATCAAACCCGACGGTACGCAGGACCGCACGATCGTAAGCAGAATCTTGGCCCAGGTGGCAGCTGGTGGCTTTGGCTTTCAGTATCGGGTAGAAGAGCAACACCTTAGGGAGGATTTTCATCTCTATCCGCCCGTAGTTCTTACCCATCGAGAAGGCCCTTTCTCCACGGAAGAAACTTTCGCGATACATCATTGTGTTGGTGCTTGGCGTCCGCCCAAGCCGCTTTGGAAGCGCGTGGTTCGCGGGCTCATCCCAAATAGATGAAGACCGATCGCCGACCAGAGCACTAGAATATTCTCGATGTTTAGCGCTACCCACTGGAGAAGAAGCTTCATTGTTGAACGGCGCGTCGATTTCAACTTCTGTTGAGGTCCTGCTGGAGAGGAAATCCTCTCTATAGGTCTTGACCCGCAGGTCGTTCCGTGTGCGGCGATGCCAAGCTTCTGTTTGTCTTGTTGAACTTCTTGTTCGTCAGGGGGAATTATGTCGTCCAAGTTTTGTTGGGCCTTACTCGTCGCCTGGATCTCGATGTCGGGCTCTGTTGCAGCTGATCCGATGATGATCATAGATTTCTCTTGGCAGGGCACAACGGGGTGCGTCACGCTTTTTCCGAATCCCGAGATTCGACTTCGCAATGTTCCCGCCGACGCGAAGTTATTGTTGCTGACCTTAACCCAAGGGGCGAGGGAAATGGGCGGGGAGGAAGTGCCCATGCCTGCGAGCGGAGTTGTGCCTGCTGGAAGCATTCGAACATTCGGCCCTTGCCGGCCCGACGTGTACCAATGGACAGCAGTGGCCAAGTCTGCGACGGGCAGGCTCTTGGCAGAGGCCCGCCAGGCTCGCTTCTATCCGACCGATGAGCTTGCGCCTGAAAAGCCTTAAGGCGTCTGTCGGGCTGCGACCGGAGTATCCAGACGATTGCTAGCGCATGCCGGGCTGGGGCAAAACCATATTCAGGCTGCTGCTAACCAATTAGTCGGCTACGTGGAAGCTTCAGCGCAGGGGCAGAAACCTGCTGTTCGCGGCCGAATTGTCCCGTCTCATCCACCTTAGCAAACGCCGAGCCAAGCCTCCGAGTAACCACGCCAAGGTAGCAATGCCCGTCGTCAGCCGCCCCCGTGATTGACTGGTCAGCAATTCGATTGCGTCGCCAATTTGGCCGCGATCGATCGCACGCAGCGCGAGCGAACGTGCGAGTATCGCCCGGCCGCGCGCAAACTGTAGGGCCAGCCCCGGGTGAGCAGTGACGAATTCCGCTTCTACCAGCCGCCTCGATTGCATCATTTGTTGGACGTCGTCGGACATCGAGCCGGGCGAGATGCGATATCCAACAAGATATTCGGGCACCAATGCTATGGCGTATCGCTCTGCAATCTGGAGATATAGTTTCCAGTCTTCGCAGCCTTGTCCGCCACGAGAACGAAGCGACTCGTCGAACCCTCCTGCGAAAATCAGTGCTCCTCGTCTGACGAGCGCGTTGCTACCGCTGATGACGACGTTACCCAGACACATCTGCGCAAAGATATTTCCTTCCAGCCGCGTCGGTGGGGCCGAGCCCGTGACGTTGCCGTGGTCATCGATCCAGCAACACCACGCATACACCAGCGCAGTTTCTGGTCCGCTCTGTTCGAATCGCTCAAGCTGCCGCTCAAGCTTCGTCGGATACCAGAGATCATCAGCATCGAGAGTAGCGACGAACTCACCCAGCGCTTCGGAAATTCCGTGATTGCGAGCTGACGCTACTCCGCCATTGTCCTTATAAACGTAGCGAACCCTCTGATCATCCTGGGTGAGCTGCGCGGCAACTCTCTTAGTCCGGTCAGTGGAGCCGTCATCGACGATGATGACTTCGAGATTGCGGTAAGTCTGATTCAACGCACTGCTAACGGTCTCACGAATAGTGTTTTCGGCGTTGAACGCCGGCACAACTACCGAAACCAATCGATTGGCTGAGTGGTGAGGGGGGCGCACAACTACTCTTAATGCTTTATTTTGATTAAACTGTACCGGCCTGCCAAATTAGTTAGAATCTTATCTGTAAGCCTACTGGATTGCGAGACTTACAGCTCGGAAGAGTAAACTTCACGTAATTTCAGAGGGTTACATCATTGACGCTTCAGAGAAAGAGAATATTAGTCACTGGTGGCGCGGGATTTTTGGGTTCCCACTTGTGCGAGAGATTGCTTAGCGCAGAACACGAAGTTCTCTGCGTGGACAACTTCTACACAGGCTCCAAGGGCAATGTGCGCGAGCTTCTAAAGTGTCCTCGCTTTGAACTGATGCGGCACGACATAACCTTCCCGCTGTATGTTGAGGTCGACGAAATATACAATCTGGCTTGCCCGGCCAGCCCTATCCACTATCAATACGATCCGGTGCAAACCACGAAGACCAGCGTGCATGGTTCAATCAACATGCTCGGCCTAGCAAAGAGAGTTAAGGCGAAAATCCTGCAGGCCTCAACCTCGGAAGTCTACGGAGATCCTGAGGTGCATCCGCAGGACGAGAGCTATTGGGGTAGGGTAAATCCCATTGGTCCGCGCTCCTGCTACGATGAGGGCAAGCGTTGTGCGGAGACGCTGTTTTTCGATTACCGGCGTCAACACGATATCTCGATCAAGGTCGCGCGCATCTTCAACACGTATGGCCCGCGCATGCAGGCCAACGACGGCCGGGTGGTTTCGAATTTTATCGTGCAGGCCCTTACCGGTCAGTCCATCACGATATACGGCGACGGCAAGCAGACCCGCTCTTTCTGCTATGTCGACGATCTGATTGACGGCCTCGTCCGCCTGATGGATACGGACGATGAGATCACCGGCCCAATCAATCTCGGAACCCCCGTCGAGTTCACAATGATGGAACTTGCCGAGACTATCATCGAGCTGACCGGTTCGAAGTCGGTGATCGAGTTCATGCCACTTCCCGCCGACGACCCGAGGCAGCGACAGCCCGACATCAGCCGGGCGCGCGATACGCTCGGCTGGTCGCCATCTGTTCAGCTGCGCCACGGTCTTGGCAAGACGATCGCATATTTCGACGACTTGCTGCGCGATAGTGCAGCATGACGAGAACCGTGCTTGTCACAGGGGGCGCCGGCTACGTCGGGTCGCATTGCTGCAAGGCGTTCGCCAACGCCGGATGGCGGGTCATCGCTCTTGACAATCTTTCACGTGGATGGCGAGAGGCCGTCCGGTGGGGACCGCTGATTGAATGCGATATTCGTGACGAGGCGCGGCTGCGCAGCACGTTGGAAACGCACAAGCCGGATCTGGTGGCGCACTTTGCGGCTCTGGCCTATGTGGGTGAATCGGTGACTGATCCCGCGCTGTATTACTCGAACAATACAGCCGGTACGCTCGTGCTCCTCGAAACGATGCGCGCAACCGGATTTGGCCGCATTCTGTTCTCCAGCACATGCGCGAGCTACGGCATTCCTCAGGACGTGCCGATCGACGAGAGCCATCCGCAATCGCCGATCAATCCGTATGGGTGGACGAAAATGATCATCGAGCGCATGCTTGAACACTATGGCAGCGCCTACGGCATGGCCTCGGTCTCCCTCAGATATTTCAATGCGGCAGGTTGTGATCCGGGCGGAGAAATCGGTGAGTGTCACGAACCCGAGACCCACGCCATTCCGCTGGTGATCGAAGCCGCCCGCAGTCCGGGGCGTTCTTTCACCGTCCTTGGGACGGATTTTCCAACGCCCGACGGCAGCGCGATCAGAGACTACATTCACGTGAGCGATCTCGCCCAGGCACATCTGCTGGCCGGCGAGATGCTGATGGGGCAGGGCGGAGTTCACGCCTTCAATCTCGGTACCGGTATCGGTACGAGCGTGCTTGAACTGGTGGAGACAGTTGGTCGTATTGCCGCGAGCGCCCCGGCGGTGCGGTACGGTCCGCGGCGCGAAGGCGACCCACCGGTGCTCATCGCTTCCTACGCCAAGGCGGAACGGGAGCTTGGCTGGCAACCCCAGTACTCGCAGATCGATTTCATCATCGAGACCGCGCTGCGATGGCGCGATCGTCGAGTTCGCGCGTGACCGAGAAGGGACGAGCATGTATCAGCGGCTTTTCCTGCTCTCATGCCAAGGTTCGACGAGACGCTCTTGAGCGTCAGATCGCGGGCGCCGGCCCCGTATCTCCCAATCGATTTGTAAAAGACTAGGTTAGCGTCATGATCAGGAGCAGATTTCGATCCCTTGTAGGACGGTTGAACAAATTGGATATCGTTCAATTCGGTCTCCGGGGTATGCTTCTGCCTTTCAAAATCAAGCACCTTCACGGTCCGCTCGAGATCCACAGCGATGCTAACGCCGTGATCGTCATCAGTGTCATGCGAAACAGCGAGGCATGGCTCAAATCGTTTCTTTTTCACCATCGCAAGGTGGGCGTGAGGCACTTTGTCATAATCGACAACGGGTCTACTGACGGCTCGGTTCGGGTTTTGTCGCAGCAGCCTGACGTCACCTTGCTGCAGACTGACGCGCCGTATCACGCGTATGAAAATACGATGAAACGATATCTTGCAGAGCGTTTTTGCAGCGGTCGCTGGTGTCTTTGCGTCGACGCGGATGAACAGTTTGATTTCCCGGGATCGACCAGGATTGGACTGGCGTCGCTTATTCATTATCTGCGCGACTACGATTTCAATGCAGTCGTGACCCAGATGTTGGACATGTTCAGCGACCGACCCGTTTCGGAAGCGCGAATCGACCAGGATGGCGAGCTCAGAGCACAGTATGCCTTTTACGACCTTTCTGACATCGTCAAGACGCCATACGGAATCGGCGAGGTATCCAATGCGGCGATCAAGATGCATCACGGCGGCATCAGGAAGGCCGTTTTTGGAACCAACAATGGTCTTTCGAAAGTGTCGCTCTTCTTCATGGATGGAACAATCAGGCCGTTCGCCTGGTGGCACCACGTATTGCATGCACGCCTGGCGGACATTTCCTGCGTCCTTCTGCATTTCCCGTTTGTCGATTCGTTCGGGGCGAAGGTCACTGAAGCGGTGAAGAGCGGGAGATACGGTTATCTGACCACGGACGAATACGTATCGTATCTGGACGGCTTCCAGCAGCAGCCGCAGTTAACGCTCAAGCGGGAATCCGCGAGGAAACTGCAAGCGGTGGACGAGCTGCTGGACAATGGTTTCCTAGTCGACTCGACAAACTACCGGCGCTGGTTGACCGATCACGCCGGTCGAGAGGCGGCGACCGCTGATAAATCGCCTGTGGAATGACCGAGGGGGCAGTTGAATGACCAGGGGACTACGAGAGATGACGCGCGAGCTTTCACAGTCAGACACTGAGTCCGTGGCCTACCGGATTGCCGTTATCGTCAACGTCTACAACCAGGCGCACTTTCTTGCCGACGCACTGAACAGCATCCTGTTGCAGGTGCATCCAGCCGATGAAGTCATCGTGGTTGACGACGGATCAAGTGATGCGCCCGAGACGGTGGTGGAACGCTACGATCACGTTCGACTCATTCGGCAATCGAACCAGGGCCTTGCTGCAGCCCGAAACAATGGTCTCAAGGCCGCGAGCTCGGAGCTGATCGTTTTTCTCGACGCCGACGACAGACTTCTGCCAGTCGCGCTACAGGCTGGCCTCGCCGCGCTGCAGGCAAGGCCCGAGTGCGCATTCGCATTTGGCGGGCATCGGCGCGTCGATGCTGACGGTCAGCCCGTCGGCAAGGACATGCGGCCCCCAGCGTCGCTGGACTACCGTGATCTGCTTTACGGAAATCACATCGGCATGCACGCAACGGTGACGTATTTTCGCGAACGCCTGCTCGAATGCGGCGGTTTCGATATCAGCCTGCTTCGGGCCGAAGATTACGACGTCTATCTCAGGCTCGCGCAGCGCTATCCGATCGCCGTGCGTCAGGAAATCGTTGCAGAGTACCGTCAACACGGCACCAACATGTCGAATGACCTTTGCCGGATGCTAGCTTGGGTGACGAAGGTCCACGATCGGCAATGGCCGTTCGCCTCGAAAGCGCCAAGACTTGCGGAGGCCTGGCGTAGCGGGCAGCAGCATTGGCGGACTTACTACAGGTCAATGATGGACAGTGGGTGGAAGGCGCCAGGAGTGGCTGCGCCTCCGGGCCTGGCAAGGGTCGATATAGCTGATCTCGCGCGCACCGTTCCGATCAGCGATGAATTTGGCTTTGATCGGGGAACACCAATCGACCGGATTTATATTGAGGACTTCCTGCGCCGAAATCGTTCCTCGATCAGTGGACGCGTTCTCGAGATCGGAGATGACACTTACTCCAGGCGTTTTGGGGCTGAGCAGATCACCAAGCAAGACGTCCTGTTCGTTGCGGCGGGAAACCCGGCGGCCACCATTGTCGGGGATCTTTCCCAGAAAGGCATCCTACCAGGCGAGGCATTCGATTGCCTCGTGGTCACCCAAACGCTGCATCTGATCTACGACATGGGTGCCGCCGTTCGCGAAATGTATCGTGCACTTCGGCCGGGCGGCGTGGCGCTCGTCACGGTGCCAGGAATTACGAGGATCGATCGGGGGACGTGGGGCAAGGACTGGTATTGGTCGCTGACCGAAGCATCGGCGCGTCGCCTGTTTGCCGATGTCTTCGGGAAGAAATATGTGGATGTCGACAGCGACGGCAATGTCTACGCCGCAACGCTTTTTCTGCAGGGACTTGCGGCGGAAGAAGCTGATGCCGAAAAGTTGGCTGAATATGATCCCTGCTTTCCGGTAACAATTAACATCAGGGCCGCGAAGCCCCCCGGGTGGCAGCAATTTCCTCGTCGGGCGTGGAGACGGCTGCGCGCCCATGGCTGATCCCAGGGTATCTGCCGTAGTAGTCACTCTCTATGAAAAACAGATCCTACCATGTTTCTGGATAGACTACGTTCCCTTGTCGGACGCGTGAACAAGATCGACGCTGTCCAGTTCGGGTTGAGGGGTCTGCTATTGCCATTCCGTGTCAGGCATCTCAGTGGGCCTGTTGAGCTTCATTCCCGGCCTGACGACGTCATCGTCATCAGCGTAATGCGAAATGGCGGGCCTTGGCTCGAGTCGTTTCTCTTTCACCACCGGGCTCTGGGCATCAGGAACTTTGTCATCCTCGACAACGGATCCACCGACCAATCCGTCGACTTTCTGTCGCAGCAGCCCGATGTGACTCTGCTGAGGACTTATGCGCCGTACCACGCGTATGAGAATACAATGAAAAGATACCTCGCCGAGCGATATTGCCGCGGTCGCTGGTGTCTGTGCGTCGACGTGGACGAGCAGTTCGACTTTCCCCGGTCGCGCAAGATCGCCCTGTTGGATTTCGTACGCTATCTGAACGGCAGAGGTTTCAATGCTGTCGTGACCCAAATGCTCGACATGTTCAGCGATCGCCCGTTGTCGGATGCGAAGATCGAGCCAGGCCAGGATCTCTGCTCGCAATATCCTTTCTATGATCTGTCCGATATTGAGAAGATTCCATACTCATTCGGAGTGGTTTCAAACCCGGCCATCATGTCGCACAGCGGCGGTATTCGAAAGGCCATCTTTGGGACGAGTAATGGGCTCTCGAAAGTTTCGCTCTTTCGGATGGACGGAAAATTAAGACCCTTCGTGACTTGGCATCACGCACTAAACGCGCGACTGGCTGACATCTCTGGAGTGCTTCTGCACTTTCCTTTTGTGGCATCGTTCTACACGAAGGTCGCCGAGGCGGTTGAAAGTGGTCGCTACGGCTATTTGACGACCGACGAGTACGTCTCATACCTCAACGGCCTTAAGCGCCGGCCGCAACTTGCGCTAAAGAGAGCATCCGCCCGCAGACTGCAGGCGGTGGACGAACTACTCGAAAATGGCTTCCTCGTCGAAACAACTGACTACCGTCGTTGGATCGCTGATTGCGGCGCTGCCGGTGCTGGTGGCACGAGCAAAATATCAGAGCCCTCGCGATAGCTTCGGGGGCCCTGCGGCGATTAGTGCACGTCGGTTTTCGCGAACGTGACTACTCTCAGAGTGGGCCGCGATAGGATGCGAAGACTGCGCCGGCTCCAAGAACGTCCATCGAGGCACACGGCAGAACCATGACTGTCTTGGTTTCAGCGCGCCAAGGTGCTCCGCTACGATTACCGTTCACGACCCCCGGCTTCGGTGGCAGTGAACAGCATTTGGCGACTCGCCTCCAATTCTCGGAGCGGACCACTCTCGACCAGAGTTCCACGATCAATCACGACACCGTCGTCGCAGAAGACAAGCGTCGAAGCATGGTGGCTCACGACCAAGGTGGTTGGCTTCCAGCCGCTGTCGCGAATAAGTGAAAGGATCGCGGCTTCAGAGAGGCCATCGATAGCATTCGTCGCTTCGTCGAGGATCAGGACGTCGGGTCTGCGCAGGAACGCCCGCGCGAGGCCGACGCGCTGGCGCTGCCCTCCTGACAAGCCCAGGCCGCGTGTGCCGACGCGCGTATTGTAGCCATCGGGCAGACCGTCGATGAATTCGTGAATATCGGCCAGTCGCGCCGCTTCGGCGATCGCGGTCAGATCAGCTCCTGGTTCGCCGTAATCGATGTTTTCGCGGATCGTGCCATCGATCAGGTCAACGTCCTGTCCAGCCAGGCCGAGGCGGGCCCGCCAACTCCGTGGGTCTAGATTGCTCAGTGGGCCGCCACCGACCAGAATGCGTCCTTCATCGGGTTCGATGAGGCGGCAAAGGAGGGCTACGATGGTGCTCTTGCCAGAGCCGGATCGACCGATCAGCGCGGTCGTTCGGCCTTGAGTCAACGTAAAGCTCAAGCGATGGATTGCTGGCGCCTTGCCGCCTGAACCATAGCTGAAGCTAACGTTGTCGAAGGTGATCGGTCCCGACAGCTGTGAAAACAGGTTCGCGCCACAGGGCGGGGCGGGCTTGCCTGCCGGAGTGAGCAACCATTCAACTTCCCTGACGGACGCTTCCGTGGCGGCGAGCGTTATGTTTGCGCCGCTCAGGCTGCGTATCAGCGGTTGGAAGCGGTAGAGAACGACCATGAACGTGAAGAGTATCGGAAACGGCGTGCCAGCCAAATGGGCGCCGATCAACAGCCCAATGAACAAGATGGCCAGAGCTACTTCGAGAAACGACCAGGCGATCGCGGATATTCGATCGATCTGAAATAGGGAGCGGCGCACCTCTTCTGAGGCGGCTACAAAATTCTTGTGCTCTCTTTCCTCCTGATTGAAGATGTGGATGGCACGGATCGCGTCGATCGTGCGTACCATCCGCTCTGCCAAGCGCGTGTTTGACGAGGATACTTCGTCACTCATCATCTGGACGCGTCGTACGAAGTTGACCTGGATCGTGCGGATGACGATCGCTCCGACAGCGACGATAATCGTTAGCTTCCAGTTGATCAGCAAGAGCAGTACTGCGAAAACTAGGGCTGATACTGCATCGACAAGGATCTTGAAGCGTGAGCGCATCGCATCCGATACGCGCCAGGCTTCCGTCGACAGAATATTTAAGAGCCGGGAGCGATCCTCACCGAGGAAAAATGGAAATCCGACGGTGAATAGTTGCAGCGACAACGCTGCCCGGATATCATTTCCGGCGCGGCCATCGATCCAGGCGATGAACATGGTGTTGATGGCCTGGATGAGGCTCTTCAGGATCACAAAGCCGAGGATAGTCATCCCGAAAAGCGCGAGCCGGACGTTGGGATCGGTCGTGCCGGCCAATTTGGTGATCGAGGCCCAGAGGCCCGAAGGCTCGGATGGCTGCGTCGAGAGCAGTGTTCCCATCAGCGGAATGAGCACACCGATGCCCAGGCCCTCGAGCGTGGTCGCCAGAAAGCTCAACAGCGCGACCACCGGGACGGCCCAAGCATAGCGCCTAGAAATTTCCCAGAGCGGGCTGCCCGTCACCCCAGGCCAGAAGGCGCGCAGGATTCGATCGATCAAGTTAACTGTCCCGGCACGGTGGCGTTGGCGGAGGACCGACTTATCGGTATGATATCCATAGTATTTTTCACCTTCGGCATGCGTGCAACAGTACCGATTCCAACGCGTCATGGAAATAGGTGAGGAGCATTTTCGCGATATGGCGCGATTAACCAAGGCATTTGAATGACCCGAGGACGACGAGAAATCGCACGCAGCCGGGCCTGCAGACGGCTGCGCTCCCATGGTTGATCCAACGGTGTCTGCCATCATCATCGTCTACAATGGCGCGGAGTTCTTGCGTGACGCCATTGATAGCATCGTCGTCCAGACGCTGCGGGACTGGGAACTTATCGTTGTCGACGATGGATCTACCGATGAGAGTGCCTCGATTGCCGAGGAATACGTCACGGCGAGGCCCCAGCAGATTCGGCTTGTTCAGCATGCGGACGGCGAGAATCATGGGACCGGTTCGGCTAGAAACCTCGGGGTCGCCAATGCGCGAGGAAAGTACATCGGATTCCTCGATGCGGACGACGTTTGGCTTCCGAACAAGCTGGAGGAGCAACTGGCGATTCTGAAAGCCGACGCATCATTGGGAATGGTCTATGGGAGAACTACGATATGGTACTCTCCTGCGCGGGGCGATCAGCAGGATTTTCACTATGATCTCGGCGTCGTGCCGGACAGAGCCTACGCGCCGCCTCACCTTTTCGAAAACCTGCTTTTGAATGTCTATCAGACCCCCACGACGTGCAACGCATTGATGCCGCGAAACCTTGCTGTCGCTGTCGGAGGCTTTGATCCTGATTTCGAAGGAATGTTTGAGGACCAGGCGTTTTTCGCGAAAATAATGTTGAACGCTCCTGTGTTCGTATCCGATCGGGTATGGGCCAAGTATCGTCAGCACCCGCACAGTCTTTGTGCTGTCTCTGAGGCCGCAGGCGAAGACGCAACTGCTCGTCTTAGGTTCTTGCGATGGGTCGGCAAATATTTGGCCGGCCGGCCAAGTGTAGGTGTTAGAACTTGGAAGAGGTATCTTCGTGTGCTGATAGCTGCCTCGTGCGACGTCCTAAGGATGAAGATGGGCAGAGTTCATCTGATGAGGACTGAGGCGTGACGCCAGTTGTATCGATCGTCACGCCGTTCCTCAACGCCGAAGCGCATATTGGCGAAGCGATCGCCAGCGTTCGTGACCAGACATTTCCGGCGTGGGAGCTTCTGTTGATCGACGATGGATCGACGGATCGAAGCCTGGCCATGGCTCAGGCTGCCGCGGACGTCGACGATCGAATTCGGCTGATCATTCGTGACGCGAAATCGAACCATGGCGCAGCCGCTGCGAGAAATTCAGGAATCATCGCCGCAAGGGGCGAGTTCATCGCGTTCCTCGATGCCGACGACCTCATCGATCCCGACAAGCTGGCCGAAGAAGTTTCGCTGATGCGGGCGCATCCCGCGGCCATGATGCTTTATGGGCCGACCCGCTGGTGGCACCCCGGGGAAGAGCAGCGGGATTGGGTTGAAGACATGTCCGCCCACGCCAATCGGCTGCACCGGCCACCCACACTGCTCCGGGATGTATTGCTCCTGCAGAAGGGAGAGGTCCCATGCACGTGTAGTGTTTTGATACGCCGCAGCGCCATCACGGCCGTGGGAGGATTTCACGAGGACTTCAGGCTTTACGAGGACCAGACTCTTTGGGTGAGGCTGTTCCTGCACTATCCCGTTCTGGTTTCGAACGTCGCAAGAGCCGTTTATCGCCAGCATCCGGCGTCAACGTCCGCAGTCGCCTCCGACTCTGGTCTCTATAGTCGATTTGAGCCGCATTCTGCCAGAAAGGCATTTCTGGAATGGATTGCTGAATATCTATCCGAAACCGGAGTTCGTTATTTGGATGTCGAAAGAGTTCTCCGCAGGAGCCTCGCGGCCTATCCTGAGCATAGGAACGAGCTGCGTAGTTCGGATCGGGCATTCGAGATATTGGACAGGATTGGCGGGCTTCTATCGCGTTTCATGCGGCCGGTGTTGCGTCGAGTGAAGGGTAGAGTTCGCAAAGTTCTCCACCGGTAGGCAAACAGGCATGTTCTCAGTTCGCAAACGTGTCATCCGCATGATCCGACTGCTTCGTCCAAAGCCGGTCATCCTGATGTATCATCGGGTCGCTGAACCCAGGATTGATCCTTGGGGATTGGCTGTCAGTGCCGCGCACTTCGATGAGCAAATGGCGCTGTTGCGAGCCTCGCGCACCGTGATGCCGCTCGCCGAGCTGGTGGACCGCTATAAACGCAATGTGCTTCCGCGCGATGCCGTGGCCGTAACATTCGACGACGGGTATGTGGACAATCTCGTCAACGCTAAGCCGATACTTAACCGGTATGATCTTGCCGCGACGCTATTCCTCGCTACTGGGACCGTTGGCTCTCGCACAGAATACTGGTGGGATGAGCTTGCGCGGATGATTCTGCTCAACTCGGATGGGATCAAGGCGACAGTCAGGATCGGCGCCGAGGAGGTGAGCCTTCGGATTCCCCCGGGCATGGATGTCGAAGCGACCAGCTGGAGAACGTGGACTGGGCCGAAGACGCAGCGACAGAGGACCTATCTGGAGGTGTGGGGGAAGCTTCGCCTGCGTTCCAATGCCGAAATCCTTGCGACGATGGCGCTATTGCGCTCGCAGATTGGTGCGGCCCCCGCGTCGGAACAGGATTTCCCAATGTCATCCGCTCAGATCGCGGAGCTTTTGGCTGACGGTTCGATCGAACTCGGCGGCCATACGATCAGCCATCCGGTGCTGCCATCGCTATCGGTCGACGAGCAAAGGCGAGAGATGGCGGAGGGCAAAGCGGCTTGCGATGCGTTGAGCGGTCGCCGCGTCGCGGGGTTTGCCTATCCGTATGGAGAATTCGACGAACAGTCGGCGCGTCTAGCACGAGATTGCGGCTTTGAATGGGCCTGCTCCACCGAAGAGAAGGGCCTCGGTCGCCCGGTCGCCGATTTATTTCTGCTTCCGAGAATTCAGGTAGTGGATTGGAATGGTAAGACCTTCGCGCGGGCCCTTCGCGAGGTTTCGTGATTGCAACAGACGAGCCCCATTTGAAAGGACGCATTGCGAATGCCTATTCTGGTGACGGGCGGGGCAGGCTACATCGGCAGCCAAACGGTCCACGAGTTAGTCGACGCGGGCGAGGCAGTCATCGTCCTCGATGACCTCTCCACTGGCTTGGAGGCGGCCGTATCTCCGAATGCCAGGTTAGTTGTTGGCGATGTTGGCGATGACATGCTCGTGGAAAGCATCATTGCAGAGCACAAGATCGATGCCATTATTCATTTCGCTGGCTCGATCCAGGTGCCGGAGTCCGTCGCTAAACCGCTCAATTATTACCAGAACAATACCTGTAAGACGCGGAGCTTGATCGAGACTGCAATCAAGGGAAATGTCTCTTACTTCATCTTTTCGTCGACGGCTGCCGTTTACAACTTCGATGGACTTCAGCCCGTCAAGGAGAGCGATCCGGTTCGACCTCTTTCTCCGTATGGACGCTCCAAACTAATGTCAGAATGGATGCTGGAGGATGCGTCGAGGGTACATGCCATGAAGCATACCATTCTGAGATACTTCAATGTAGCCGGTGCAGATCCACAGAAACGAGTTGGACAGGCTGCGATGGGAGCCAGTCACTTGATAAGGGTTGCAAGCGAAGCGGCCTTGGGCAAGAGGGATCTTGTCGAGATTTTTGGCACAGACTACCCAACCCCTGACGGAACCTGCATTCGAGACTATATCCATGTCAAGGATCTGGCCGTCGCCCATCGCCTCGCCGTCGCTCGTCTCAGAAGCGGCGAACCAAGTCTGACGGTCAATTGCGGATATGGTCATGGCTATTCGGTTCTGGAGGTTCTGCGCGCGGTCGAGCTTGCCGCAGGCTCGAAACTCAAAATACGGCTGGCCGCTCGTCGCGCTGGCGATCCTATGGCTGCTGTAGCGGACACCAGCTTGGTTAGATGCGAGCTTGGATGGACTCCGATGTTCGACACGCTCGATGCCATCATTAAAAGCACCCTTGAATGGGAGCAATCTCGATCGTTTTGATCCATCGTGGGGGGGATGGTTGACTGCCAGAATATTGTTGATCGTCATGCCGGGCTCCCGCGAGGGTAAAGCTCCTCATTGAGTCCCAGATCAGATTCTACGAGACCACAATCCTGCCTAATCAGATAGAGCGGCAATGAAGCAAGAATGTTCCGTTGAGTTTCGCGTGTGGGTGCGCAGTTGCAGCCGTTGGGTGCTGGCCATGATGGTTATGGAAGGAGGGATCTGGCTGTGGCGTCTCAGAGAGTTGCCGCGAGAGCCATCAATGGGGAATGATTCCGCCGGTTATCTCGCTGGCGCGGACTATCGGCCGCATGGATATACGCTCTTTCTCGATGCCTATCGGGCGATTGTCGGGGATTTGTCGTACCTGCCGCATTTTCAACTGTTGCTGCTCTTTCTAAGTCATTTCCTTCTCGCACTGGTCATTGGCTGGAGGGCCCGGAGCGTTGTGGCGGCTTGGATTGTGCTGGGTGCCGCGAGCCTGGCGCGCCCGTTCAGTAATGTTGTTCAGGTCATGTCGGATCCTCTTTACGAGGCGAGCCTCATCTCCGGTATTGCGCTGCTCATCATGTATGGTGCGCGGAACAGATTGCTCTTCCTGGTCGGGTCGGCGAGTTTGCTCGGGTTGGCCTGTATAACCAGGACAATCGGTCTTGCGATTGTGCCTGCGGTAGTCGTGTTTTTGCTTATCCAGCTCAAGCGCGTAGGCTTTTCCAGCACTCGCAGAGTGTTCCTCGCCTTTGTTCTTCCCGTTGCGTTCTGCGCCGTGGTTGCTGCCAGCAGCAATGAGCTGCGGAACGGCCAGTTTAGAATCGGATCCTGGGGAGGTATGAGTCTTCTCGGCCGCGGACTAGTCGTTGCGAAACCTGTTCAACCATCGGATGAATCGACTGCCTGGATTGCGGAAGAAGTGGCTCCAGTTCGCCAGGCGTTGGATAGGATTCATGATCCCATTCTCAAGATGCTGGTTGTGAGACAATACTATGAGTGCTTGAGGTGGTTTGTCTTTTGGCAGGAGTTCGATGAGAAACTTCCTGGATGGGAGCCAGCATCTGACTACCAAAAAGGCAAGCTCGCTGGCGCTTTGGCTGGTTCGTTTATCAAGAATGATCCGTGGGAATACCTGTCCCTTTCAGCACTGGATTACACAGCTCTATGGCTGATGCCTCGAATCTTAACTCCGTCCGAGCAGGAGTCGTTGGAAGCGTCATATCGGTCGTTGGGACCGTTGCCGTACCTTTCAGCGTTTGAACGAAGCGAAATGGGCGCGGACGAATACTTCCACGTGATACCGGAGCCTAGAGCCGCCGTGAAGGTTTGGATCGTCCGCTGTTTCAGCATCTCGTTCCTGCTTGGAAACGCTTTGATGCTCGTGATGCTGTGTCGAAATCCACGGCGATGGATGCGGGCAAAGGGGGGGCCGGAAGCTCTCCTCATGGCGGGCTGCGTCCACTTAAGCTATCTAGCGACAGCAACTGTCGAGAGTGGTTTAGAGAGGTACATAGCTCCAACTTGGCCGCTCCTGTTAGCGACGACGGCCTGTGTCATTGCCGCGATAAGTCCTCAGGCCAACCGGGTAACCGCAGCCCGATGAGGTGTTCGCCCCGATGCTGCAAAGCAATGAGCCCGGAAATCTACGGCGCATCGTGAAGGCCAAAAGATTCGTAAAGGTAAGCCTCGTTATCGGAGTCGCTCGAGAATCGCCCCATATCTCAAATTGTCCGCATACGGCTAAGTCGCCATTGATGCCTGTCTTCGATGGTCGTCGTGCAACAAGAGCGCGCGACCATCATGACCTATGCCTTAACGATCAACGGTACTTCCGGCGCGGATATCCTGTTCGGCGGTACCGGAAACGATCTGTTAACCGGCGGCGCCGGCAGCGACTTCTTCGTTATTTCGAAAGGGTACGGCTCCGACACCATCAGCGATTTTCAAGCGGGCACGGGTGGAGACGTGCTTCGCGTGCAGAACTACGGTTTCGGAACGTTCGCAAATTTCATGTCGGCCGCGAAGCAGATGGGCGCGGACGTTGTCGTCACGCTCTCGTCGAGCGAGACGCTGACGTTGCAGAACGTTGCGCTCTCGTCTCTCACGGCGGCAAACGTCGTCCTCGACAATCCGCTGCCCGTCAGCGCATCGCCGAATACGGCGTGGACCACGGTCGGAGCCGGGGGGACGCTTACGGGGGGCGCGACGAACGACTCGCTGCAGGCGATGGGAGATGGCGTTACGCTGATCGGCGGCGCCGGCGACGACTCGTACTTCATGTACAATCACGAAACGAAGGTGGTCGAACTCGCCGGTCAGGGCATCGACACCATCTACGACGGCATGATCGACGGCTACAGTCTCGTCAACGCGCCGAATGTCGAGAATCTGACGCTTGGGGGAAGTTACAACTCGCCTGCGACCGGAAACGATCTTGATAACATCATCGTCGGCAACGCCGGCAACAACATGATCGACGGCGGCAAGGGCAATGATGTCCTCACCGGCGGAGCCGGCAGCGACACCTTTGTCATCCGGACCGGAAACGGCAACGACATCATCACGGATTTTCAAACCGGCGCCGGTGGGGACATTCTCCAGATCAACGGCACGACCTTCAAGACGCTCGCCGACGTCACGGCGGCGATGCAACAGGTCGGCACGGATGTCGTTCTGTCGCTCGGCAACGGCGAGAAGATAACGCTTGAAAATACACAGGTTCAGAAATTCACGACGGCCAACATCAATATCGTCACGGCGCCTACGGGATTGATTCAGACCTTTGGCGATGATTTCAATTCGTTCTCCGCGGGCCAGGATCCGCATCTGACCTGGAAGACAAACTACGCCTGGAGCGGAACAGCAAGTTACACGCTTTCCGGCGAGCAGGAAGTCTATGTCGACCCCAGCTTCACCGGCCTGCCAGGAAGTAAGGCGCCGAGCCCGCTGGGCCTCAATCCGTTCTCCATACAGGACGGCCATCTCGTTATTACGGCGGCGCCCATCCCATCGAACGATGCTGCCTATGTCGGCAATCATCAATTCTCATCGGGCGTGATCACGACCGAGAACAGCTTCGTTCAGACCTACGGCTACTTCGAGATGAAGGCGACGTTGCCTGACACTAAGGGCGCCTGGCCTGCCTTCTGGATGCTACCGATCAACACGCATGGTCTCGGCACGGAACTCGATGCGCTTGAAGCGCTGGGCAAGGATCCCGACCTATCCCATTATGGCTTCGTTTCTTCGAGTACGTCGAATCAAGGCTATTGGGCGAATACCTCCGATCTTGCGGCCGGTGATCACACTTTTGGTGTGGAGTGGACCCCCTATACGCTGACCTATTTTGTCGATGGGGTCGAAGTCGGACAGGTCGCGACCCCGTCCGACATGAACACCGCGATGTACATGATCGCCAACCTGGCGATGGGTGGAAGCTGGGCCGGGAACGCGGATTCCAGCGCGACGGCGCAGATGAGCATTGACTACATCAAGGCCTATCAGCTGCCGGAATACACGCTTGCGAACTACACGCTTCTGACCAGCGGCGCTCCCACGACGACCATTGCGGGCACCGCAGATGCGGACACCTTGACCGGAACGTCAGGCAACGAACTGCTCGGCGGCGCCGGCGGGGCCGATACGATGACCGGCGGCCTCGGCGACGATACCTATATTGTCACGGATCCCGGCGCCAAAGTCGTCGAAAGCTACGGCGGCGGCGTCGATACGGTCATGTCGTCGGTGTCGTACAAGCTGCCGGACTATGTCGAAAACCTGACGCTGACAGGGTCGGCCGCGATCAACGGCACCGGCAATTCCGAGGCCAATATCATCATCGGCAACGATGCGGCCAACATCATCACCGGCGGACTCGGCAATGACATCCTGACTGGCGGCGGGGGCGCCGACACGTTCGTAATCAACTCTGGCGACGGTTCGGACATCATCACCGACTTCACGCCGGGATCAGCTGCGGGACATGATATCGTCCAACTGAACGGCTTTGCGTTCACGTCCTTCGACGACATCAAGGCGGCGATGACGCAGGTCGGAAACGACGTGTATCTCGCGCTGACCAGCCAGGACACGCTGGTTTTTCGCAACACGACGATCTCGGCCTTCACCAGCGACGACTTCCAGCTGCCGTCGACTTTGCCGGTGGGGGGCACCATTACGTCCTGGATCAGCGGCTCGACCAGCAGCCATATCGTTTACGGCACTGCCGCAAATGATCAGATCACGGCGGTGAACGCCGATGACACCCTAGTGGGATGGACCGGCGACGATACTTACGTCATCGGCAATCCAAACCAGAAGATCATCGAAAATCCTGGCGGCGGCATCGACAGTGTTCAGGCCTGGTCATCCTACACGCTGCCTGCCAATGTCGAAAACCTTACCCTGATGACGGGAGGACTTACCGGCGTCGGCAACGATCTGGCGAACCGGATGGCTGGCTCCAGTGGGAATGACGTTCTCAACGGTGCCGGTGGCGACGATTGGCTGTTCGGCGGTGCCGGCAATGACACGTTCATCTATGGCATCGGAAGTGGCCACGACACGATAGCTGACTTCCACGTGTTCACGAGTGCGACAGCAGAGCACGACAAGCTGGTGCTGAAGGGTTACGACGCCGGTGCTTATCTGACAAATGTCGGGGACGAGTGGACCGTTCACTATGCGGGTGGAACCGATAGCTTCCGGATCGCCGGGGTGACGCAGCTGTCATCGTCCGATTACGCGTTCGTCTCCGCCACTGGCGCATCCATGACCATGGCGGGGCTGACAGGACCGACAATGTCTCTCGCGGGCTCGACCACGTCGACCGCCGCCGGACTTACGAATGCAAACCAGCTGACCCTGACCGGAACGGCACAAGCCGGAGTAACGATCAAGATATTCGATCAGACAGCGGAGATCGGGATCGCGACGGCTGATGGTAACGGCGTCTGGAGCTTTTCGACGTCGGCCCTGGCGGACGGAGGCCATTCGTTCACGGCGGTTGCCACAGACGGCACTGGCGATGTCAGCGGCGTTTCAACTTCTGTTACGATCACCATCGACGCAACTGCACCAAATGCCCCATCGATTGCGAGTTTCTCGCCGGACAGCAACATCGCAGGCGACGGCATCGCGAAAGCCAATCAGCTTACATTGAGCGGGACGGCGGAAGCGGGCAGCAAGGTCCTGGTGTCCGACGGTGCGACGCAGATCGGCACCGCCACTGTCGATGCCAGCGGCAACTGGTCGTTTGCGACCGGCACGCTGACTGACGGGACCCATGCCTTTACAGGCAAGGCGGTGGACGCGGCCGGCAATGTCAGCACGGTGTCGGGCGCCTTGAACGTCATCGTCGATACAGTTGCGCCCAACGCGCCGGTTCTCGTCTCGGATACGCTGGCCGCGTCCAACAAGGTGGTGGTGTCGGGGACGGCGGAGGCCGGCAGCACGATCAAGCTGTACGAGGGGACGACGCTTCTCGGGACGGCGGTCACGGCGTCGAATGGAACGTGGAGCGTCACCACCGGATCGCTTTCCGACGGGTCGCATGCATTCACGGCGACCGCAACGGACGCGGCCGGTAACCTGAGCAATCTATCGGCCGTGCTCGATCCGGTCGTCGGAACGGTGATTGAGTCGATCGAATCGGCGAGCCTGATCAGGAGCGGCAACAATTTCTATGTCGGCACCGCGAGCAATGGCTACAATGCCGAGCTGAAGTTTGGCGGTGTCGCTCAGGTGGTCGATCCGACCGGCCATGTCGCCCCGCTCGGGGCCGAGAAGACCGCGACCGGCTACCAGGTCGTCTGGTCGCTGGGCGGCGGCCAGTATTCGATCTGGACCACGGACAACAACGGCAACGAGACGTCTTATCTTCACGTGGCGGGGACCAGCAGCACGTTGAAGGGCCTGGAAACGACCTTCCAGCAGGACCTGAACGGCGATGGCGTGATCGGCGCGCCAGCGGCCGCGGCGGCACCAGCCGCAGCGACGGCAGCCACCACGTCGCTGATCGAGACCAACGGCTCGGCGGGCCTGGCCCAGATCGGCAACAATTTCTATGTCGGTACCGCGAGCACCGGCTACAACGCCGAGCTGAAGTTTGGCGGCGTAGTCCAGGTGATCGACCCGACCGGCCATGTCGTCCCGCTCGGGGCCGAGAAGACCGCGACCGGCTACCAGGTCGTCTGGTCGCTCGGCAGCGGTCAATATTCGATCTGGACCACGGACAACAACGGCAACGAGACGTCCTATCTTCACGTGTCCGGGACCAGCAGCACGTTGAAGGGCCTGGAGATCACTTTCCTGCAGGACCTCAACGGCGATGGCGTGATCAACGCGGCATCAACCGCGCTGGATATCTCCGGCAAGGCGGTCCTTGGCCTGAGCAATATGAGCCAGGCGGTGACGATCGAGGCAGGCGCGACGCTCGAGTTGACCGGCACGGTGTCAGGCGCGGTCATGTTCGCCGCTGCGACGGGCACCCTGGTGCTCGATCACGCCTCACAGTTCACCGGAAAGGTCTATGGCCTCTCCGGCAACGGAGACCCGTCGGCTTCGGACATTCTCGATCTCAAGGACATCTTGTTCGGATCTGGCACGAAGGTTGCCTATTCTGGCGACACATTGGGCGGAGTGCTTATCGTCTCCGACACGCAAAACCATACGGCGCAAATCAAGCTGGTCGGCGACTACACCCATTCGACGTTCAATCTGTCGAACGACGGAAGCGGAGGCACTCTGGTCATCGATCCGCCCGTCGATCAGTTCAACTTTTACTTTGCGAAGGCCTCTATGCCGCCTCTAACGCCAATTCATGCTGCAGCAGTTATTGGCGATGCCTTCAACTTCGCCGGGACCGCCGTCGCTGGTCCGGCTCAGTCCTTGATCGCGGCCGACCATGCACAGGATCAAGGCTTACCGACCGCACCGAACTTCGATCGCGCTCTTGAGCAGGGGACGGCTCATATCGAGCTCACATCTCATATCGACCTCATCGATCTTCATGGCTTCCTCCTGCACGCTTAGGAGGCCCGTCGCAGCTCTCGCTTTGGAGCTGCGAGCAGCGTAAAAGCTATCCCTTGTTTGACGGAATATTTCAAACCGGGGGTAAAATGCTTCGAGGAATTATCGCCGCGCTCCTGGTCCAGGCCTTGGCGTGTTCTGCGGCGCTTGCCGGAGGCACCTGTATCCTGCATCCTCAGGCGTTCAGATTGAGGTCCGACACCATTCGCTGGTCGATCAAGATAAAATCGGGCGAGCAATGCATCCAGGGCCTGCGCTGGTCGACGCTCATGATCGACAAGGTCTCGATCGTCGAACCGCCAAAAGCCGGACGCCTCATCGTGGAGGGACCGTCTTTCCGCTATTTCGCGGATTCCGCTGGCAGTTCGGATTATTTCAAAATCGAGATCAGCGGCACTTCCCTGCACGTCGACGGAGCCTCCTCTCTTGAGGTGGATGTCAACCGGCAATGAGCATGTTAGCAGACGGGCATGGCTTAACACGCCCTTCTGCGAACCGAAAAGCCGCAACCTAGCGGGGGACGTTGGTGCGATTACTATTTAGATTTGGATTAGCCGAAGCGGCCGGCGGAACACCCTGCCCAATCGGATTCCGGAAAGGATTGTTACTGGGCTGAGTGGCGACCGGCGCGCGCGAACCGGTGGTGTAGCCCTGCGATCGGACCGTTGTATTCCTTTGCTGGGTATTTTGGGCCAAGGTCGGAGCGGCGAGCGTGGAAACCAATGCCGCGATGAGCAAACACTTCAGGATATTCATCATGATCTCCATCCGGTGGAGTTTGCGCTTCAACTGGACTTAGACCTTCGCTGCTCCCTTGAGAAGAGGTCACGGTTTCTTGCACGCGGAATAAAAGGTGCCGTTCGTGGCGACCACCCGCTCGATGCATTGCCTCGGGTCGATGATGTCTCCGTCCACTTTAAAATAGTAGGCCTGATTTTTCAGGATCAGCACATAGCGGCCGGGCGGCAGTTCCAGCGCAGGATCCTCGCTGTGAAGCTCATACATCTCCGGGCTGTCGGGCAAAGGAGACACTCGGAAGGGGTAGGAGAAGTTGCGGATCACCCAGGCGTCGTCGCTGTCGCCCAGCTTTTTGCCCGTCGCCTCCGCCGAGAATTCGCGGGCTATCTTGGCGACGACGCGCACTTCGGCCCGCTCCAAGCCATTGTTCGCTGAATCGCGACGGAACACGATGAATTTCGGATTGCCATTCGGCAGGCCGGCCTGATCGGGAGCCTTGAACGCAGCCGAGATGGCGACGCGGACATCCGGTGGCCTCCCAGGCAACAGTGTCAGTTCAGCGAGCGATTGGTCGTTGACCACGGCATAGACGCCGTAGTCGGTCGGAAGGGGAGAACGCTGCGGCGTGCTTGTGGTGGGCCGGACAGTCGCAAGAGCTACCGGCGCAGGTGGTGTGGCGACGGCTGGCCGTCCGTCGCGCGAGAAGTAGCTTGCAAGCGAAGCGAGCCGCTCCCGTTGCTGCGCGGCGACCACACCCGCACCGCCAACAAGTAGCAGAATGGCTGCTCGCCTTGTGATGGACCAGAAGCGGTGGCGGGCTCTAAGGGGGCCGCGGCCAATCCCAATGTTCGTGCTTGCGGCTGCCGGCGGCAGTTCCAGAATCGGCGGTCGGCGAGCAGCTGCCAGGCTCGAGCCCGGCAGTTGCGGCACCGACGGCGGCGGGATGCTGACCTGCTGCTGCGAGAATTCCTCGACCCCGCGGATCGCGGTTTCCAGGGCCTGCTTTGATCGCCGAATATCTTGGACATCCGTGTGGGTGAACTGCTCGTCGAGCTTGTAGCGGGCGAGATCATAGACGACCTGGCGCATGTGCTCGGGATGGTTCTGCACCGTCTCGAGCATGCGCGAAATCACGAGGGCGAATTGAACCTCGGCGGAGGCAGGCTCCGCTCCGTCCTCACCAGTTGTGCTCAAATCGCGCGAACTCATCCCCGCCAAAGTCCCTCAGTCAGGCCGGAAAGTCATGTCTCTTCAAGGGCTAGCCTTGATACCAGCCTTATTGCCGTGGGGCCATAGTGACGATCGCTGTTCTGTCTGATCAGAATTCGCGAGCGGTTTTAAGGTCCGATAGCCTCTCGATCGGCCACTTCATGCCGATTTGAATGTTCGGTGTGACCACACAGAGATTTCTGCGTTCCAAATGCTCCAAAAGAAACTAGGATAGGCGTCCTACGCGTCAATTCAGTGTGAGACTATGCTTTTCAGATTGCGACCCGAAACCGCCGCACTGTGCCTCGTCGCTCTCCTTGTATTCTCCGCGACGGATCCCGCATCGGCCGTCACCGCCGAGGTGGCCAGAAAGTGCAGCGCACTCATGGCCAAGCAGTTTCCCCCTCGAGAGCCCGGAAATCCCGCCGCAGGTAGCACAAAGGGAACGGGCCGCGATCAGCAGGCCTTCTTCAACAAATGCGTTGCGAACGAGGGCAAGGTCGACGACAGCGGCGGCAAGTAGAGATGGGCATTCGTATTCGTGACGCCGTGCTAGGGAGCGGCTCGTGATGCGCCGTCGCTCCTTGCCTCGCGAGACGTCACTTCACGCCGGTCGAACTTCGCGTGCTTCGGGCTTGCGGCCCCCTTGGTTTGATACGTTCCGGAACCGTACGTTAGACGAAGCGCCAGCGTTCCGAGCGAGATGGATAGCCAGTCAAGACTTACCAGAAGAAGACGCATTGGAGTGCCGAGGATTTTCTCCCAAAGATTGTGTTTCTTAACGTTGCTTCGGACCCAAGGTTCCTAACTCGTGGGTTTTGGCGGTTAATGGGGGGCACCGGTTAAGGACCGAAAGACCATCTGGGAATCTCCACCGAGGCTCCCCGGATCGATCCCATCTTCCGAATCTGACCCGCCGGTAACGTCAGCCTATTGCAACTCCAAATATTCATCTGATGGCACAATTTTGTATCATGTGCTCGCTTCACCGACATATCTTCGGTTGATGACGATTTTGTCTCGCCGCTGAACCTTGCCAAGTCTGGCGAGCGCGTGGCAGTCAGCGAGCTCCAGGCAGCAGTCGTGGCTTGCGTGATCCCCGGCGGAAGCTTATCGAAAGCGCGCTTTTGCTTAGCCGGCAGCAGAGTTGGATGTGCGAGGAGGCGAAGTCCTCCTATCCGCGGATGGGCGGACGAGAAAGGCCGGCGGCTCGCTCGGATCGGTAGGTAGGGCTCGTATTTGAGGTATTCCGTGCGACGCCATCGCGAAAACGCTGCCCGCGTCGCGTATCCCTTTCCAAGAGAGCGCGGCAGTCGACAACAGCATCACCAGGCCAAGCAGGCGACACTCCGCAAAATTGTTTCTTCCTTCGCTGTCTACTGGGACTATTTGACGCAAGTTTTATGCCGGCAAAGCCATTAAAGCACTCTCGTCTGCGCGGCACCTGATTGGGGTTTCGCCGTTGTGTCTCTCGTCTTGCGGGAAGAAAGCGGCGGCCGCCGATTATGGGAGTGTCGCCGGTTTCTGCGCGACATAAAACTGTCGGTAGGGGCTGTAATCGACGCCAGGCAATTTCGGTAAAAGATCGGGCTTCTGCGGATTGATTGGGCGGTCCGGTTCGATCATGTCGATGGGCAGATCGACCAAGGAATTGACGACGCCATTCATAGAAAACACGACGCTCGTTATCGGGATCACCCATGGAGCCGCCATGAGATGCCAATTAACGTCCGCGCGCTTGTCGTCGGTGTGTAGTGTGGCCTCCCACGGTATCAGTCCGCGCGCTTTGGTAAGCCGGGACTGCAGATCGACCTTGAAGGCATGCCAGCGGAGGGTGCCCGCGACATCAGCGACGGTTTGCGCCACGCATAGCGTAATGATGATGAAAACGGTCGTGGGCCGCATCCAGGCACGGACGCGAAATCGTAGCAATAAAACCATCACCATACCCAGCGCGGCACTCACGAACACCGGGTGATAACGCGCCTCCAGCTGCGCGAGCGGTGCAAACGTTCTCTCGATTACCAGCGTGGCTGTTGCTGTTGTGAATGCAAATAGCACCCATGCAAGGACGATAGTCCAGGTGAAAACCTTTGCCGCGCCAGGGGGCGCGGTGGCGTTGACAATCGATGTGGTCGCAAGCGCCAGCAATGCACATATTCCTGTCACCAGCGGCGCGTTCAGATGACCATCCACGTATAAGAATTGGAATTTTAATAGCGCTTCCAGGCTGTCATCCCGATCCTCGGGAAATTGCGGATACAGCACCCAGCTAATCTCGTAAATTATGATGGCCGTAATCAAGATGGCGCTGAGAGCAAGAAAAACCTGCTCTCGCACGTCGTTCAAGCCCCGCAGTCTTATCGAACAGACTAGGAGCAGAACCAACATCATCGGGAAGCAGGCTTCGTGCAATTGGAATGCTGGAATGCACAACAGCAAGAATAGCAATTGCGAAGCGATGTGGCGTGGGCGGAAGAGAAGCAGGAAAAGCAAGATCCAGAAATAGCCGGCTGCAGGAGCGGCTTCTCCAATCGCATGTATCGCGGTCGGCGCGCCTCCGACCAATAAGTAGGTGAGCGGAAATAGGATCCAAACCTTCCGGCTGGGTGGGGCGATGAGCCAACACAATGCGCAGAGCACGGTCGGTAGTATTAGTAAAGTAAACGAAAATGCCTGCCCCAGTTGAAATAGCGACAGGTCGGTGAATCTGGATAGGAGGACAACGGGAGTTTGCCTCAGTGCCTCAATGGTCGTGCGTGCCGGGCCCGGAACAAAAACCTCTTTGATATCAGCTATCTTGATTAAATAATACACGCCGTCATGATAGAGGCCGCGAGCATCGATCGAGGCATAGAAGCTGCAGGCGAGGTTCGCGATGAGCACAAATCCGAACGTCAGCCGCAAAATGCGTGCGTCTCGGGCCGACTCCTGATCGTCAGTTATGGTCCCCATCATCTGATGATCGATCGCCCCACTCTGCCTGTCGAGCGTCTACTTGATAAATTCAGGAAATGGCAACCCGAGCTGAAAACCGGTTTCGCAGCCCTCGGTCGATGAACTGGCCCCACGTGTGGCCGCTCAAGGCCTCAAGGCTTGCTCTCCGGAGATATTGAGTACGCTTCGAGCCAGGCGCCGTTTCTAGCTGCGGGCAGCTGAGTCGCAATATAAAGAACATCGTTCAATAGAAGCGGCTTGACGTATGGCGTTGGAGTGCCGGCAGTCTTGGCACGAGCCACAATCGTTCCGTCTCTCAGCCTCACACCAATGATGAGGCCCTCCGGATTGCGATCAGCAAGCCAGACAATCGGCTCTCCCCGATAATCCGCAATCAAGGCTCTCGTGGGTGCGCTGCGGAACATTTTCACCGCCTCGTGGCTATCCCTCGACGGCGCAGTCCAAAACTGCTCGAGCCTCGGCGTTCCGTCCGTCTCGACGACCTTGAACGCAACGAGGCCCGCGGGATGTGTTTCGTCCGCCATAAATGTTGCCACGACGACGACTGGCGTTTCGTCGATCCATCCGAGCACGGGTTGAGTTGCCATAGTCCCCTCAAATATTGCCTGGCACGGATCGGAAACCGCTCCGCATAAATCGACTGCCGGCTTTCGATCGTAGAGGATGCCCATTCGCTTTGCATCTAACAGATAGACTCCACCTTCCTTGCCTGCCGTGACATAGACCGCCGTGCCCGACGACAATTGGATCCTGATCGGTGCGTTTGCACCGAAGTCCCAATCGCTCACCGCAAGACATTCGAGAAATGATTTTTCCTTGCAGCGGCCATCTTCTGGATCGAGTGGAGGATCTTGTGGAAGCAATCGCGGGACGAACAGGTTGTCGCAGGTTTCAAGACATTCCTTGGACGGATCTTGGGGATTGGTCTTGCCACAAGCGACTGCACTGCAGGCGGGTACAAATGCTAATCCCTTCCTCATACGCATGAGACTCTGGGCATAGCTCCCTCGAGCAAGATCCAATCGGCCGTTGCCTGTTTGGACTAGAATTTCATACCCCTTTTGATCGAAATAGATTTGGGGGCCGGCTGCTGACCATATTCCGCCTCCGCAAATTGTTTGCGTTTCTCCCGCGCCTGAACAGTCCGCCTCCGGCGTGGTTATTAGTTCGGAGCGAATTGCAGCGGAGCTCTTTACTTTCCAGGCATCGAGATCCAGTTCAAATAACCAGCCGTGCCAGGGGCCTTCTTCTCTTGAACCGCCGAATCCAACATAGACAATGCCAAGCTCGTCAGGTCGCTCTGCAACATGGACGAGATCGGAATGTGAGATCTGCCACTTCGGGGCGAATCTGATTATCCCCCTTCCCTGTACTTCGCGCTTTTCGGCAGTGAAATCGATTGGCTGAAAATCCGAATCTAGCTTGCCTGAATTGAGATCCAATAGGGCAGCCCGATAGAGTGATTGAACCACCTCGTTGCCTTCTTTTTTGTCGATCGAGTAAACGATCACAAGTTTGTCGCCAGCAAGCGCTGGCGTAGCCCCGACCTGGACCAGACTACCCCTCGGCGCCGGTAGGCGCGTGGCCCAGAGAAGCTTACTTGTGATTGGATCGATACTGGCAACGGTTCCATTCGTTGCCGCTACAACAATGAATGATTTTCCATCGAGTTCAACCGGCACCGGTGAGGGACGGAGATCCCAATTGAATATCGGGACAGCGGTGGCATCGGTCGGAAATAACCTTGTGAGACGGAGTGCGCCATCGCGAGCGTGGAAGGTTTGCTGCGTCGCGTTATTATCGCGATAGGTTGAGGACTCAATCTGGATGCGATTGAGCCATTTCCATGTTCCTGCGCCGGCAAGCCCAACGAAGCCCGCGAGGACTACCGTGAAAAGCAAGTATCTACGATACACAGCGTCTGATCCTCATTATGGTCCCCACGATCAGTTGTTGCTGAGAATGATCCTGGTCCTCGGGAATGAATGCCCGGCCGGGCGGTTCAGATGCGTGCTATTCATGATTAGTCGTTGCCCTACCGGTGGAGTACTCGGGATTTATGATGAAAGTCTTCGACCGCGCACTTTATAGATCCCGTGGTCATTCGGCCAAGTGGATAAATTCAAGGCTGCCATCGAGCATCCCCGGCTGAAAGTTCATCGAAGAGGCACTTTTGCTTTAGCCGGCAGAGTTGGATGTGCGACGAGACGGAGTCCGCCTGGCCGCTTTTGGGCGGACGAGAAAGGCCGGCGGCTCGCGCGTTCGGGCCGGCAGATAGGGCTCGTATTTGAGGTATTCCGTGCGACGCCCTCGCGAAAGCGCTGCCCGCGTCGCGTATCCCGTTCCAAAAGAGAGCGCGGCAGTCGACAACAGGATCACCAGGCCAAGCACGCGTCACTCCGCAAAAATGTTTCTTCCTTCGCTGTCTAACGGGAGTATTTGACGCAAGTTTTATGCCGCTTATCGCCCTTCGCGCGGCGCCTGTTTTGGCATTTCGCCCTTCAATCTCGTTTTTTTTGGGAAGAAGGGGGCAGTTACCGGACGGCTTTCTTGGCCCATGCCTCGAAACGCCTCCCTGCGCTCGAATGCTTCAATGACGCCAGAGATCGTCACGGCCGTCTTGTCTGCATCGGGGGCGCTGGGCTCAAAGCCTGGGCGCATGGAGGCGCGTTTCAATAATCCATCGCGAGCACAACGACGCGCCTTCCGGCGAGGAAGAGCGGCTCAAAATTGTCCGTTGCCGCGCCCGATTGCTTCGGAGGAGGTGGCTCCGGAACGTTGCCGTCCTTCGCCATGCAATCCCTGAAATAATTGTTGCGATCGCCGCTCATGCGCACCGACCCGGGGCGCTGATAGGGATAGAGCAGGTAGGAATAGTGCACGCATTTCTTGGCAGTCTCTGCGCTGGGACCGGCTGCCGCCGGGCTCAATCCGGCAGCAACGATCTGAACCACGACACACGTCACGGCCACGGCGACCCAGGAAAGCATTTGCATCAAAATTTGCCAATTTGATTCTTGACTCCAGCTCCTAGCCGATCTCCGCGCAAAAAGAAACTGTCACAGGCCAATGCCCCGGCTGAATAGCATCGTGCGAGGCGCCAGGTAGCTGATCCGATCATCCAAGGTGCGACCCTGCTTGGAGTACTGGCGCACGCGGTCGCCTGCCTCGATCGGGCGTTGGGCGACGCGAGTGGAGCGCTCGTTCCATGATGCGGCTCCGCCTTGGTTCATCACCCTGCGCGGGATCTTCGAGATGCGACAGGTGTATTCCAGTTCGTAGGAGAGCGTATGAGAAAGGCCGGCGGTTGGCTCGCGCTCGTGGGCTTCAGGTAAGGTTCATAAAGTCGATATCGTTCGCGCCGTTTGCGGGAGATTGCCGTGCGCGTAGCGTAGCCGGCCGCGAATGACAGCACGGCTGTCGACAAGAGGAGAACGAGACCTAGCACGCAAAATCACCCAATCGCTTCGTGGATATCGATCAAATCCAAAAGGCCAAGCAAGTTCCGCTTGAACGTTCGCGAGATTGCGAATGTGCGAGGCGAAGCCCTGATTATTCCCAACATTGAGACGGCGCTGCTCGGGTCACCCAAACTCCGCGACCTCGACCGAAGGCCAGCGTTACCCAGTGATTCGAGGTTCATGCGGACAAAGCACGGCGAATTGGGGCCTGAATCGCGGAATTGCGCTCACCGGCGGCCACGACCCCTAACGGGCAATTTACCAAGAGTATCGGGCAACTCGTCGCACTTACCGATGATTCAATATCCATCCCCCATTCTCGGCCGCACAAAGCAAGGGGGACCAACCAATGTCACGCCAATTCATCGCAGCAATGTTGATCCTTTTTGCGTCGGCCTCCGCGGCCTGCGCCACGCCCAACTGCCTGCGCGACATCAAGCCGTACAAGCTTGCCGGCGACACCATGGAATGGTCGATGACCATCGCGCCGGGGGGCGATTGCATCCAGGGGCTGCGCTGGTCGACCATGCAGATCTACAAGGTTGAGGTGACGGAGAAGCCGAAGAGCGGCGAGATCGTTCTGGTCGGCCCCGGGTTCCGCTATTTTGCAAAACCGGACTTTTCGGGGAGCGATAAGTTCACCCTCCACGTGGTCGGCAAGAACCGGCATGACGAAGGGGCTTCGACGGTTGAGATCACGGTGTCCGGTTCGAGCCCCCCGCTGCTCGTCAGCGCCGTCAACCATCCGGAATAACGTCGGTCCGCATAGCTCACCCGCCCAGGGTGTGCGAACGCAGCTTCGCGACCTGCTGCGTTGCCCGGCCCCAAATGGCTTTCGGGCTGCCCTTACCGGCCCAGGAGGTTTTCACCTGTTCCCAGGGTTGACCTGGTCGGCCGATGCGGCCAAGAAAGATCGGTCGGGGGGCGGCTTTCTCGGCCGTCGGTGTCGGCCAGCCGCTTGATTGAAAACAAGGTTCTACATGGCTGAGCGTGTCGCTCTGATCACCGGCGTCACCGGACAGGACGGCGCCTACCTCTCGGAATATCTGCTCTCGCTTGGCTATGTCGTCCATGGCATCAAGCGACGTTCGTCCTCGTTCAACACTGCCCGTGTCGATCATCTCTACCGGGACCCGCATCTTGGGAACGTGCCGTTCCGGATGCATTACGGCGACATGACGGACTCGACCAACCTGATCCGCCTGATGCAGCAGATCCGGCCGACCGAGATCTACAATCTCGCCGCACAAAGCCATGTCGGCGTTAGCTTCGAGAGCCCGGAATATACCGCGAACGCCGATGCGCTTGGCGTGTTGCGCCTTTTGGAGGCAATCCGCATCCTCGGCATGGAGAAGGAGACGCGCTTCTATCAGGCGTCGACCTCGGAGCTCTATGGCCTCGTGCAGGAGATCCCGCAGAAGGAGACCACGCCGTTCTATCCGCGCTCGCCTTACGGGGTGGCAAAACTCTACGGCTACTGGATCACGGTGAACTACCGTGAAGCGTACGGCATGTTTGCCTCGAACGGCATCCTGTTCAATCACGAGAGTCCGATCCGCGGTGAAACCTTCGTAACCCGCAAGATCACCCGTGCGGTTGCCCGCATCGAGGTTGGTCTGGAAGAGGTGCTCTATCTCGGCAATCTCGAGGCCAAGCGGGACTGGGGCCATGCCAGGGACTATGTCGAAGGCATGCACCTGATCCTCCGAGCGGACAAGCCGGGTGATTTCGTGCTCGCAACGGGCGAGACCCGCTCGGTGCGCGAGATGGTCGAACTCGCTTTCGGTGAGGTCGGGCGCAGGATCGAGTGGCGCGGCAAGGGCGTCGACGAGACCGGCGTCGATGGGAAGAGCGGCAAGACGCTGGTCAAGATTGATCGCACGTATTTCCGTCCCACCGAGGTCGATCTCCTCGTCGGTGATGCCAGCAAGGCGCGCGCGCAACTCGGCTGGACGCCGAAGCGCAGCTTCGCGCAGCTGGTGCAGGAGATGGTGGCAAGCGATCTCGATGACGCGAAGCGGGAGGCTGCTGGTGGCCGCCACACCGTTTGAGCTGAAGGGCAGAAGCGTCTACGTCGCCGGTCATCGCGGCATGGTCGGAGCCGCGCTGATGCGTCGCCTCGCACTCGAGGAGGTGCGCCTCGTCACCGTCGACCGCAGCGAGGTCGATCTGCGCAACCAGGCCGCGGTGTTCGACTGGTTTGCGAAAACGCGGCCGCAGGTCGTCTTTCTGGCCGCCGCCAAGGTCGGCGGTATCGTCGCCAATGACACCCTGCGTGCCGAGTTCATCTACGACAACATGGCGATCGCCGCGAATGTCATCCACGCCGCGCACCAGAACGGTGCCGAGAAGCTGATGTTCCTGGGCTCCTCCTGCATCTATCCAAAATTCGCGCCGCAGCCTTTGCGCGAGGATTCGGTGCTGACCGGGCCGCTCGAGCCAACCAACGAGCCCTATGCGATCGCCAAGATCGCCGGCATCAAAATGGTTGAGGCCTATCGCAGCCAATACGAGCGCGACTTCATCAGCGTGATGCCGACCAATCTCTACGGGCCCGGCGACAACTACCATCCCGAATACAGCCACGTGGTCGCCGCCCTAATCCGCCGCTTCCACGAGGCGAAGCACTCGGGCGCGGCCAGCGTCGCGGTTTGGGGCACCGGCACACCACGGCGCGAATTTCTCTATGTCGACGACATGGCTGATGCCTGCGTCTACCTCATGAAGATCTATTCGGCCGCAGAGCTGATCAATATCGGCACGGGCCAGGACATTGCGATCGCCGAGTTCGCCCGCGTCGTCGCCGACATCGTTGGCTATCGCGGCCAGATCGTTTTCGACACGTCGCGTCCCGACGGCACGCCGCGCAAGCTGCTCGACATCAGCCGCTTGACGGAGCTCGGCTGGCGCGCGCGGACCCCGCTGGCCGAGGGCGTAAGGCGCGCCTATGAGGACTATCTATCGAGCCGTCCGGCCGCTCCGCGATAGCCCGTGCCGATCTCTCGTCCGTGGCCTCTGTTGAAATTCTAGATCCGCATCGGCTAGAGCCTGATCAATCCTCTGGCTGCAGCCAGAGCCAGCACGCCCAAATGCGTCTGCTCGCAAAACTCACCGGCCAGAAGCAATTGGCGAAGCTCCTCTGGTGACGCCGAACTTACGGAAACACCAGGCTCCTCGACGAAGTCGGGCCGGCGCTCGCGCGTTCGTATGAAAAACGAATACATCGAGTTTGTGATCCGGCTGGCGCAGGTAGCTGTCCTGCCAATAAGCTCGACGCTACTTGTCAAATAGCCAGTTTCCTCCGACAGCTCTCTGGCGGTTGCGGCGAATGGATCCTCGTTCGGCTCGCATAAGCCTGCGGGCAGCTCCAGTGAAAACCGCTCGATTGCCGGACGATACTGACGAACCAGCAAGATGCGCGAATCCGGCGTGACGGCGAGTGCCACGAGATAGTCCGGCTGACCGATCGCGTAGTAGGTTTCGACGCTCCGTTGGACGATAGTTGGACATCCCGTGTAATCACCTCCATCCAAGGTGAAACGCTGGCCCGCCTGGTCTCGACGATGCTGGGCCAAAGATCATCCATGCCGCCGCCTCATGAAAACAATTTCCTATATCGGTCCTAGTAGCTAGCTCGATGCCGATCAAGACCATGCGTCGTAACTCGCACACGGTGTTCTCCAGAAAAAGCGCGATGGACTTGCGCCTACCTGTCTTCACAGATTTTTGGTAGACTTCCTGAAAGAAAGGAAGTCTACCAATGATCGTCCGAGGCTTGCATCGTAGCAGATGTCCGGCCGGCATCAGCGTTACTAGCGTTTGCAGATTGATGACGTAGATGAGAGAGATGACGAAAGACACCCACTCGTTGCGAAGCGGCGCCTTGAGCGCGACCATCAAGGCGCAAGGCGCCGAGCTGTGCTCGCTGAAGCACGAGTCGGGCCTCGAATTCATCTGGCAGGCGGGTGCGGAATGGCCCCGCCATGCGCCGCTGTTATTTCCCATCGTCGGCCGTCTGAAGAATGACGAGCTGCGCCATGGCGGCGAGGCGTACCGGATGACGCAGCACGGCTTTGCGCGCGACCGGCGATTTGTGTGGCTCGAGCGAAGTGCTACGCAATGCGTCCTCGCGCTGAGCGACGATGCCGAGACGCGGGCGATCTATCCATTCGCGTTTCGGCTGGTCGTGACCTACAGCCTCGACGCAGCCGGCCTGGAGGTCCGGTTTCAGGTTGTCAACACGGGCGGGGAGATGCTGCCGGCGTCTGTCGGCGGCCATCCGGCCTTCAACTGGCCGCTCGCGCCCGGGGCGCGCAAGGAAGCCTATTCTCTGACATTCTTCCGGGATGAACCGCATCCGATCAGGCGGCTGGAAGCTGGGTTGTTATTCGCCTCGGCGCCAAGCCCGGTCGACCACCGCGTGCTCCCACTCACTGAAGCCCTGTTCGTCGATGACGCGATCATCTTCGATTGCCTCGAGAGCCCATCCGTTCGCTACGCGGCGGCGCAGGGGCCCTGGGTGGAGGTGTCATGGGCGGGCTTCCGCGAGCTTGGCGTCTGGTCAAAACCTGCCGGGGCGCCGTTCCTCTGCATCGAGCCTTGGCGCGGTTATGCGAGCCCCCAAGGTTTCGATGGTGAATTTGCGAGCAAACCCGGCGTGATGCATATCGCGCCGGGGTCTGAGGAGACGTTGTCGTTTCGGATTGCGGTTGGGTTAGGGACCTGAATTGGATCTCATCGCCGATGATACATTGGTGCCGTAAAGCGTTGGTTCCTCATCTCGCGAAGGAGCAACCTGCGCTTGGTTTGTGCGGCATTGAGCAGGCCTTCGAACAGGACCAGGATCTCGCGCGCCTGGACGTAAACTTCGGTGGTGATGGCGTGCGCATCGAAGCCACAGGACGCAAGGCGCGCGTCGATTTCGCTTGCAGCGATTGGATCAACCCGCCAGCTCAAGGCATTTTGCAGCGTGTAGTATTCCGCTTGATCTTCCAAGTCGGGAGCGATCCCGACCATGTCGATGCGCCGTAGCGATGCCTCAATCGCCTTTTGGCGATAGGTCTCCAGAAGCTTGTGTCGCAACACGCGATAGCGTTGGATTTCCCAGCACAGCTCGGCGATGTCGATGGCGAGCAGCCACTCGATGGCGGATCGCGGCGCAAGGTCTGCGAAGATCACCTGCCGCAGCGCCTGATAGTGATCAAGCCGTTCGCCAGGCAGCAGCAGGGGCGGCGGTGCGAGCACTTCAAACTCGATCGGCAGCGCGGTGGCAGTGAGCTGCTGCGCCGTTTGACAGGGACCGTTCATCGGGAGCCCTCCGGTCCAAGCTGTGCGGGAGCCGCGCTGATGATAGCGGCGGTCGTCACAGCGTCGACCGGACTCGCCGCCCACAAGTCCTGCGCGACCGGCAGCGGCGCGATCTGCAGGTTCGCCCACCAGGCCCGTTCGTTGCCGTGCAGGTGTAGCTCCTGATGGTGGGCGCGGCACAAGGGGACGGTGAATTCGTCGCTGACCTTGCGGCCGAGAGTCCAAGGCTGAGCGAACTTCAGATGGTGCGCATCGCACGGGGTCTGCTGGCAGACGAGACAGGGCTGCTCCCGGACAAACAGCAGGTGCGCTTTGCTGCGCTTGCGGGGCGGATCCTTGGGATAAGCGAGCCCGTCTCCTCGGCTAACCGGCAGCGACCGCTGCAACGCGGCCTCAGCGTCCGCAACGGCTGCCAAGGGCGGCTCTGGCGATAGGCCTTGCTCTGCCGCTTGGTCGGCCAAGCCGGCTGCGGGACGCGCGACGTCCTCAAGCTTAATCTGATAGGCGGCCTCGACGACGCGGGCATCTGTCTCCAGCAGGGTGTTCTTGAGCGGCAGGCTGGCCTTGGCCCAGGCGAGCAGGTCGTTGCCGAGGGTTAGGGATGCGAGCTGGCTCAACAGCTGCTCCCGGAGCTCAGCGGACTGTGGCAGCCCCAAAACCGGCGCACGGTTGAGCACGCCCTTGGCCGGCTTAGTCTTCGCGCCAGAGACTGCTTGCGGCCCTGCGGCCGGCGGGCTGGCCACCGCGTCGGGCGCGTCCAGATCGTCCTCACCGGCAATCCCGACCAGGGCGAACAAGGCATAGCGTCGGGCGTAGGTCAGCGCTGCGCCCATGCGATGCGGCGCCTCGACATCTCTGGTGGCGCAGACCGGCCAGTCGGAGGAGATCCATTCGCCGGAGGAATGGGCGAGCAGGGTGGTGAGATGGATGTGGCCGGTGGTTTCCTCGACCCGGGTGGTCTGGATGGTGGCGATCTCCTGCTGGCTCAGGGTCTTGCGCACGATGTCGAGGCCGCTCGCCAGCGAGGCGTAGCGGAAGGTCCGGTCGTCATCGCGCAGGAACGGCGAGCGGATCTGAGCAGTCATGGTTTTTTCCGGGTTGGTCAGTTCGGCCTGCGCTTTGGCCAGCGCTGCCGCAATCGCCCCGATATGCTCACTGGCCTGATGCATGGACGCTCTCCATCTCAACCGGATCAAAGCTGACCGCGCCGGCTTTGGAGCGCTTGGCGCGAATGCCGTGGCCAAACGCTTCCTTGGCGTCCTCGGGCATGACTTTCTTCAGCTCCGCCTTGGCAAGCTCGTGCTCGCCATGGGCGTCCCGGGTGCGCAGATAAGTCGCGGCACAATCGGCCCACCGATTGGAAGAGGTCATATCGACGACCTTGACGGCGGCGAGCCGTGGGCGCGGGGTCTCGATGGCGAAAAGGAGCGGCGGCTCGCCGCTTTGCACGCAGCGCCAGAACTTCTTCTCCGCGGTCAGCAGCAGGTGCTGGTAGAGCGGATCGGCATGGACGGTGGTCTCGACCCATTTGCCGCCGCCGGTGATGATCGAGAGCACGGCCGAGCGTGCCGCGACCACCCACACGTTGTGCTGCAGCTGCGCCATATGCTTTTCAACCGCGGCTTCATCGGTGAAGGCCCACGGCAGCATGAACTTGGCCTCGAACACAGCGCCGGTCTCTGCGATCATGCCGTCCAGGGTGGCCGCCATCCAGGAGTGGACGGGATGCCGAACCCGCTTCTGGATGTCAGTGATCGCCTGCCCCGTGGCGCCCTGGTACCAGCTGCGGTTGAGCTCTTCAGTGGCAATGCCGAGTTGGACGATCAGGTTGCGGCAAAAATCCTGCGGCGCGATCTCGCCGCGCTTTTCCCGCCACAGGCGAGTGAGCTCGTCCTGATCGTCGCCCATGATCACGCGCGCGTCCGAGCCGCCGATAAAGGCGCGTCGGTCGTTGGGGTTAAACCTGACAATGCGATCGGGCGCCTCGGCGCCGTCGGTTGAAATCGTGGTCATCGGTATCTCCCTTGGTTTGGCACCGCGGCTTGTCGCCGCACTGCCAAAAGCCCCGCACCTGCGGGGGGAGATACCGGGGCCGTCTATTGCGCCCGGGTCTATTCAGTAACGCTCCTTTTGCGCGGGAATGCCAGTCCTTTTGCAGCAAATTTGTTGCTCTTTCTGGCCTAAAAAACCTTGAATTTACAATATTTTGGAGTGAATTTTTCGGTGTCGCGATGAGCGATAGCCAAAGGCCTCCGGGCATGGCCTCACATCGACAAATCGAAGCCAATCGCCGCAACGCCACACGCAGCACCGGCCCGAGAACGGCGGGCGGAAAAAGCAAATCCAGCCAAAATGCGGTGCGCCATGGTTTGGCGCGCAGCGTTAGCAGCGATCCAGCTGCGACCGAAAATCTTGCGGTCGCGATTGCGTCGGGGCTCGGGCCTCAGATCGGGTCGGACGCGGCGGTGGCGCTTGCACGGTCCAAGTTCGCACTGCTGCGCATCCGCAGTTTGCGGCACGACATGTTGGCCGCGCTGCTGGAGCGCCCCCTCCCGGCCCGATTGCAACAACTCGCACGGCTTGAGCGCTACGAGCGGGCCGCTTTGGTCCTGCAGAGGCGGGCGCTTCGCTCGCTAGCCCTCGAGCGAGGGTGATGCACAGTCAGTTGGCTTCGTTCTGGATTTTCGCCCCATCGCGCTGGGCGCTCCGGCAAAGCTCCTCGACGGCGATGCACCGTTCTGCTCATTGATTGCGGTGGCTTGGTGGGCCGCCAGATCGAGAGGTAGAAAATGCGGTAGCTTGGAGGTCGCAAGCTGATCGGCGCCGTCCTCGGCCGCTGTGGCGGACCCGCTCGGTCAGCATGCCTCGGCCCCGGCGGCAACGGTTCCAGTCGGGGCGAAAGAGATCCTTGTGCCGTTGCACACGAACTTGCCTGAACTGCATGAAGCGGGGGCAGACTTTTTGCGCCTCAGAAGCCCCTGAGCAGGCTGGCGTACCTCGTGAGCAGCAGGCGCATATAGCCGAGCAGTGAGGCGTCGGTGAGACTCTCGCAGGCGAAACGACCGGCCCGCCCGACCATGGCACGCACCTCTTGCTCATGGGTTCGCGCCCAGCTGACACGCACGTCCAAATCGGCGAGGTCCGGCGCGAGCGGTATATAATGCACCCAAGGTTCGACGCCGGCGTCGAACCAGCCCAGCAGTCCCGACTCTTGTTTCAGGATGGCCGAATCGCCGTGCAATACCCAGAAGAAGCGGGGCCAGGGTGAAGTGAATCCATCAACCAGCACCTGATACTTGAAGCGGAAGTGATCCCGAATCCCGACGGGCTGGCCGAGCCAGCTGTTGGTCCGCACTATCGGCTCGATGTCCGGCGAAGCATCGTGGAAGCCGGTGAACAACGCATCGGCAAGATCGGGTCGTCGCTGCGACCATTCGACCAGTCGGAAGCGCACCCCCTCCGGATAATTGTCAAGATTGAATGGGCCGCCGGTGGTGGCGCCGCGCCAGAAGGCCAGCGGCTCGCGCGAATCCCAAGGGAACGCCGCACAGCCGGCTTTCACGTTGGCGCGCAGTTGACGGGCTGACGCGAGGGTGAGCGGATCGGGGATCAGGAGTCCGTTTTCGTCGACATCCGCGCGCTTGGAAAATGTCAGGACCGGCGCGTCGCAGCCCTTCGACCACCCATCGAATCCGTCCCCGAGATAGATGACGAAGTCGATGTCTGGCAGGGTCTGCGCCAGAACCGCGAATACCGGGTTCATCGTCCGGAACCTCTCGGCGATGTAGGCTGGGAAGCCTCGCGACGACGTCAAGCAACGCAGCCTGCCGGTCCTCACCGCATAGTGGACGTAGTGGTTGTGGTATTCGTGCGCGTAGAACGGTTCGGCGGCCGCCAGCCTTGCGGGCGTTATGCCATCTCGAAAGAAGTCGAGTTCGGCGGCCACCTGTTCGTGCATCCAGCACGGCAGCGCGGCCGGCTCTGGAATAGCGGCAACGCCACCCCGCAGGTATGAGCCAAATGATGCTGGCTTCAGGACCTGGGGTGGCCCCTGCAGTCTACCGAACGCCCACTTCCAACCCCTGCGCAACGTAGACTGAAGTGCCTGCATGCGTTTCACTGTTAAAAAGGATCCCGCAGATGTGCTCGAGGCATGCAGCGCGACCGAACCCAATGTAAATCCACACTAGAGCGGCTTCGACAATATCGCGCCGCGCCGGCCGGCAAACGACTGCCTTTCTTTCATACCTTCTTAGATCGAAATCTGGCGATGCGCGTGCGTTTATCGCAGACGCCAAACTCTTCTTGGATCGTGGGAAAGACTGAGGCGCGAAGCATTTCGCCTGGGCTGCTGCAGCAAGCTCCGGCTCTGGATAAATCCGTGGCCATGGAGCGCGTCAGAGCGCGTTGGCAGGAACGTTTTGGCCACTCCGTAGTTCGAAAGGTCCAATCACCGGATCGTCTCGAAACTCCCGTTCCTACGTCCCAGCCCCCAATCGCCATGATCACGGTCTTGGTCGTGTGAGGATAGCTCGAAGCGGCCGTGAGCGCCAATCGTTGCATGCCGCCCATGTTTTCGCGTCGGATCATCCACGCCTTCGGTGGATGCTTTCAATGATATATATCGATGTCCACACCTATGACGCGCAGTAATTGCGGAATTGTGAGGTCATTGATGGCCGCGTGAGCAGGTGCAGCCACCGACAAAGCAGAACCTCTCCGATGCCGCCGTCGACGATCAATCCGGGTGGGATGCGCGCGCCGGGCGCCAGTAAGCCCATTGTTGGTCAGCAAGAAGGCCGGCTCGCGCCGACAGACGGCGCGAAACCACCCGCGCGCTGTATTCGGCGCCGATCACGAAGCGAAAGAGCGGCCCAAAGCTCATCGCGGAGGGGGGGCCGACAAAGTGAAGTCCCGGTACCGACGCCTCGAAGTAAGCGTTCAGTTGCGGCGCGCGCCCAAGGCATTGGATCGCACATCGCAGATCCCGAGAGATGAACGTCAGACGGCCAACATCGATGTCATAACCGCTGCCGGCGATGACATGGTCAACCATCAGCCGACGTTCGCCTGCATCGCGCAGCGCCAGTGCCACGCGCCCGGACACTTCGCGCGCCTTGACGACAGTTACATTGAGATGGATTGGCAACCGATTTTCAACGCGGTGGCGCAGCCACCATGCCCCCTCCGCTGGCAGGTGGCTGTTGACGAACCGCGTTCGCCAGTTGCTGGGCACTCGATGCAGCGCGCCGGGAAATTGGGTCAGCGCCTTGGCTTTTAGCCCGCTGCCGAGCCCCGAGACGGGCCAGCGCACGCGCTCCCAGAGACCAGGCTCGCGTGAGGAGCGATCATGCCAGCGAACCAAGCTCTCCCGTACGAGCAGCTGCGGCCGAGCGCCGGCTTCGCACAATAACGCAGCCGCCTCGAGCGCTGACTGACCCGCCCCGATCACCGCGACATCGCGCCCCGCGAATGCAGCGAAGCTGGTCACCCCGGACGTATGGACTGCAAGATTAGGTGGCAAGGATGCCAGCACTGGCGGGACATGCGCAAAGCCGGACAACCCCGTTGCAACTATGACCCGGTCTGCGACGAGCCGTTCTCCATCAGACAGAAGGATATCAAAACCGTCGCTTTGCCGCTCAACATGCTCAACCTCGACGGGCTCGACCCAAGGCACATTGTGTTGTTGGAACCAAAGTCCGTATTCCGTGAAATTCGCGATCGAGCATGGCTCGAACGTCTCAAGACCGCGCGGCTCGTTATAATCAGCGAAGGAATAGCCCGGGGCCGGTGTAGAGAGATTGGTTCCAAAACAGAAGGACTTGAGATAGCGCGCGCCGCCGGCCTCGGCGATATCGGACCAGAATCGCATCGGCTGTCCGAAAATGCGATTTTCTACCTTACGCGCCGAAAGATGTGCGGCGAGCGAAAGTCCATATGGACCGGCTCCGATGATCGCGACGGCGACCCGGCTCATGACAATTCCTGCATCACTGCCCGTGGCGTCCAAGCGACGTCGAGCGCCGACAAGCGCATGAACCGCGGCAAAGCTTTGACACCCAGATGGAGCTGCGAGAGCGAATGGATGATTCCAGGAAGTGGATCGTTGCCGTCTGCAGCGTAATGGACCACATCGGCCCCGTGCTTCCTAAGCCAGGAACGCCAATACGCGCGATCCTTGGACGACATTCGCCTTGTGATGGTCTGAGCACAAAGGAATGCACGCACGGCAAAGCTATCGCAAAAGACGACTCGCTGATTATCCTGCGCCTGCGCCTTCCGGACTGCATCGCGCAAGGATGTGGTGTCGCCCACAGCGTCAAGGCACGCAAGGAAAGGAAGCGGCATCCCTCGGCGGATGTCCATCCCGATCTGATTGAACAGGCGCGGGTTAAAGTCGATAACCGCCCACCGCCCATCAAACAAAACAAACTCAACCTCGAAAATTCCAAAATATTCTAGTTCGCGGCAAAGGCGGCGAACTGCCTCTGAAAGTGCAGGGGCCGGTGGCAGCGATTCAAAACAAAGTCCAACCCCCATGGGTTGGGATCGCTGCAACACCTTGGTTGCGCTACGGCTAACAAACAGCTCTCCGGTCCGATCGATGAAGCCCGTCACCGAATGCACTCCCTCGCATCCTACTCGGACAAATTGTTGCAGAATAGGCAAGCGGGCATCAGCCAAAAGCGGCTTGTCAGCCGCCCGGTCCCGCTCGCTGTCAACAAATAGCTGGTATTTGTTCAAGAGCTCACTGCACGAATAGGCCACTATCCCCTTGTCGCTCCTTAGGCGGTGAACATGCGTGCGGGGCTTTATAAGAATTGGATAGGGTAGGTTTGGCGCTAACTTCGCGACATCATCGATGGATCGTGGGTCCCAGCTCGGCAACACAGTGAGGCCGGCGTTGATTGCAGCATCCGCAAGAAGCTTCTTGTTAAGAATGCGCTGCAAGGTCGCAAGCGATGGCTGATACATACAAAAATACCGAGCCAGAAGCTCGGTGTTTTCCGTATAGATCCAGGCAGTTTCGTCCGACGTCGGTAGCAAAATTTTACCGGGATCGCCCGCGCCAATCGCAACAAGCCGCTCAAGAAACGGTTGGCCCTTGCTTTCCGGCGGCGCCGAATAGACGCGGGCCGCATGACGTGACCATGCCGCTGCGTCAAGGCGTTGGCTCGATAGGACGCCGACGTCGATATTGCATCTCGCGAGATGGCGGACAGCGGCGATCGTTCCACCAAACGAAGCAGACGCTAGAAGCACTGAAAGATCTTTGTTCAAACTATCCATTGTACCAATCTTCAAAATAGATTGGGCCGCTAGCATGCGGTTGCCAGAAAGGCCCGGCGGCTCGCGTCGAACATTGAAGTTGCGGCCGCAGTATTGATCGGTGCCGCTCCAACCCGGCGATGCTATGATCCAGCCTTTATCAGCGTCCATCCGAGTTCGAAATTAACCTAAACGTTCATCGTAAAAGCGGGGTCTGGTACGCAGTCGACGAATACCCGGCGCGATATGCACCACGCCGCGTTTGACGATCCGGGGGCAGAGCCGCCAGTCCAGGGAGATCCACTCGCCGGAGTGTTTCTCGTCGGCGGGCCATTTGGGAGGATAGCGCTAAGGGCTGTTGCGAGCGAACAGGTGACGCTACGAATGCCGCCGTGGATCAAGGCTATAGAAACCTTTGCGAAAAGTTAGGGTGGCTCGCGCTCGTCCAACGCGGCCTGCAGTCTTGGATTGAGGATCAGCTTTAATGCGGCAAATTCGAGGTAGGCCGATTGCCCAATCGTGGCCCCCGTGAGGCATGTTGTCTGCCCGGGCTGATGTTACGGTCGGCCCGGGAAAATTGGCCTCAGCTCTGAGTCGCCTCGAGCTGGGCCCAAAATTTTGAAGACCTCTCCTCGCTTCGATCTTCTTTGGTTCTCAGCCACACAACCTGAATGTGCTTTGTCGGTTGTACAGTAACAAAACGTGTCAGTTCTCGCTCGCCTGCAACCGGCTGCGGTCAAAGCGCCTTGCGGCTTAAATGCGCGGAAGCAGATTGCGACATTGGCGCTGTCTCGTCCCTGCTTACCCTTGCCGATATAATAATGATTCCGGTCCAGCACTGCGGCGGCGGGCGTGTGGACGGCTCCGGCGTTTCTGCCAGCCCCGAGCGCCGGGGCCGCTCCCTTCGAGACAAAAGCAAAAACGCCGCCCGCTTAAATCTATCGCGGACGGCGGCGGTCCAGCCCCGGGTGGGATGATGCAAAAATCCCGGTACCAATTGGTCTGAATGGGCCAGGCGAAGGTTCAACCGCACACGGCGCGTTCGCGTTTGGGAACGCTTCGGAAGCGGGTTCCCGGTTCGGCGTCTGGTCCTGATAGTCAGGTACATGTCTGCGTGATGATGGCCCCAGCTTTCCCCCCGAGCTGGCGCCTCTTCATTTGCCCGCGAGGACGTGCCTGTCACAAACCTGTGGCATGACCATTGTCTAGTCGAAATCAACTGGGATTTCAGTGCCCAGTTAGAAAATACCGCGCTGTCGGGATCCGTATTTCCAGCCCGACAGTGCCTCTTTCAGGAAGCGTATTTTCGGAGCACCCATGCCATCGAACACCGTTGAATTGATCGTTTCCGCTTATGTACGTTTGAAGAACCGCCGAGCATTGGAGGAGATGCGTGAACTTCGGCGCCAGTTGCTCGGAGGCCTACAAGCTGCGTCCGGCATCAATCCGCGCCCGGCTCTGAAGCAGGTTGAGGAGGATCTGCGCGTAATAGAGCAAGGACTAGAGCAGCTCCGACTGCCTCGCGAGCGCAAATCCGAAAGGTCGCGCGGGCAGGGTTTAGGCATACGTCAAGTGGAACATACCCGAACACACATCCTCATGTTGGGGTAGCAAGCGTTCCAAACGGCGAACATCCCCGGATCGGGAGCCGAACACTGTAGCCGCGGTTCATCTGCAAAGCTTGCGGCAGGCGTGGCGCGATCCTGAGGGGCGGCAGTGAGCCGATCATGAGTATCTTCCCGATGCGCGATCGCGCTAGGTTTGGTTCATGAAGCTCACGCCGAACGTCCCCTCGCTAACCCGGAAGCCGCAGCGCGCAAGCTCATCGAGCTCGCCACCGGCATCGAAGTCGTTCAGGACTGCCGGATCCACATAGAGAAAATCAATGCCCTTTTCCTCTACACGTTGAAAGGCAGCGGCCCGGAGTTCGGCGCAGGGATCAAGCACGCGGTCGAGCGCGGATGGCTCGAGCTGCACGAAAGCGGGACCTGTGTCCGGCTCCATACTGTAGACAGCAAAGTCCCCCCTAACGCTAAACGCAACGAATGACAGATCGGGGCTGGGGCCGCCCATTTGACGAACCGATCAAAGTGCCTGACGCTGCGCGATGCCGGCGAGCGTATCGCCGCGCTGCCAAAGGACGTCGTCCGATGACAGTCTTCGTTACGTCAACACGAACATGACCCAGGCTATTGCCGATCCTCGTATCGCTCACATCGGGGATCGCCATGCCTCACCGTAGTGATCTCCTGGAAGTTGTTTTTCGGGTCACAGTGCAATAGCGCGTACTCCGACAGATACGGATATGCGACGCGCCAACAGATATTCACGCCCGCCGGCACCTCTCGCGGATACCCGCGTATCGTGTACATGCAGATATTGTTGAGGCCTGCGTCTGGCCTTTTGGGCGTCTCGGCGGTGCCTTGGGCATGAGCCTGCACTAGCGAAGCCAGTGCGAAGAACGAGGCAGCGAAAGCGCGCATTTTCGTCTCCTCTTGCTTTCAATGGCAGCAATCGAAGCTTAAGACCCGGCTCGTGCCTGCACAAGCTATCCCTCTTATTACGGCCTCGGCATTCTGGTGCAGGGGGCGCTACAAACCGCACGGAACTTTAGTTCTGCCGCGCTGCCGTTCAGCCTGGTGACTTCGCGAAACCACTCCCCATTGGCCGCGAAATTCATCCTCGTATGTCTGAACGGTGGCCGTGTTGGCCTTCGCGACTCTCGGTATCCTTGCCATCCGGCCTCTCGCCTTATCTTACTTTCGTCTTACCGGATGAGAGCCGATGTCTGCTAGAACGAAACTGACCACCACCGTATCGAGCAAGGGCCAGGTGATCTTGCCCAAGGCGATCCGGGACCAGCGGCGTTGGCCCGCCGGGACGGAGCTGACGGTGGAGGATACCCCCGATGGCGTCTTGCTGAAGGCGAAGCCCGCCTTCGCAGCCACGCGTCCGAAGGACGTCTTTGGGTCGTTGCCTTATGAGGGCCCGGCAAGGTCGATTGCAGATATGGACGCGGGGGTCGCCGCCGAGGCGAAACGGCGGCATGCTCGCCATCGATACTAATCTCATCGTACGGCCTTGTGAACGACGATCACGCCCAGGCCGCACAGGCCCGCAGGCTGATCGATAACAATGACGTCTTCATCTGCACCACGGTGTTGCTCGAGACCGAGTGGGTGCTCCGCAGCGTCTATGGATTTTCCGCTGCCCAGTGCGCCAAAGCCCTCACCGATTTTGCCGGGCTGCCGCGCATCACGTTGGAAGACAGTGTTGCAGCGGCGAAGGCGCTGGATTGGATGCGCAAGGGCGTCGATTTTGCCGATGGCCTGCATTTGGCCAAGGCGGAAGGCTGCGAGGCCTTCATCAGCTTCGATCGCGATTTCGTCAAAACTGCCCACGCGCTTGGCAGCATCAACGCGCGGAGCGCGTAACCTTGTAAGCGTCCATTCCTGACACGTGTGGTGTCAGTTGACGGCGGCCGCTGGTCGCCAGCTCCAGGGCAGGAGCTCGTCGAGCCGGTTCATAGGGTGCCCGTTGGACATGCGCTGGGGCACGTCCTCAAGATAGGCGAAGGGCTCGACGTCGTTGAGCTTGGCAGTGGCGATGAGGGAGCAGACGGTTGCCCAACGTGCGGTGCCGCCGTCGGATCCGGCGAACAGGTGGTTTCTTGCAGCCGAGCTGACAAAATTGTGGTGCCGCCCGATGTCTTTTGTCCCGATCCCGACGTTGGCATGATACGTTGCCGTCGAGATTGCGTTAGGTTTCCTTCGCGTGAACTCGACGGCGTGCCCGCGTGGCGGTGGGCACCAATACATGGAGACGTCGATTGGCGATCGTTGGCGTCAGGCCGTTATTTGGTCTGAATTGGAAGTCAACGTCTCTCACAATTCATCCCGGTCCGCACGTCGGCCACTGATTTTATTTCGCGCTCGGCAACGATTGAGGACGACAATTTCAATTGTGTAACAGGAGTAATTTCAATGAAACGATGGGCAATTGTAGCCTTTGTAAGTGTTGGTCTTGTTGGAGGGGCATTCGCTCACCCGCTGGACCCTCCTGGCACCGTTTACATCGATGGGGTGCCGTGCAACCTCCCATGCCAGTCCTACATGGCGTGGAGCCGGCAGACGCTTAAGGCGAGCCAGCCTTCTGCCAAGGGGGCCGCGAACGCATCCGTCGGCAAGGCGTCGATGGAAGCTCCCCGCAAACGCATTTCGAAGCGCGTTGAGCCGACCTCGGTCGATGCGCAGTCTCGGAAGAAGACCCGTGATTTTCGGGACTCGCTCGCCGCGGCTCCGAAAGCGCTGCCTCCTCCAAAGCCGAGAAACCCTCCGCCGTGGCTCATCACAACTCCAGAGTCTCCGCCTGTTCCCGAAACCGGAAATGCTCCGCCTACCGTGGAGACCAGCAATCCTCCTAAAGAGAGGTCTCCTCAGGAGTTGATCGTGGCTGCGTTAGCGATCGCCGAGCAAATCACGAACGCCGAAACCCCGAAGGCGCCGGGCAATGATCGCGCGGATGAGACCAAAGCTGGCGACGTCAAGGTCTCGATACCTTTGGTCGTGCTCCTGCTCTCCCGACCGGATGTAAAATCGGTCGCCGCGCTCAAGGGCCAAAAAGTTGCCATCGACAAGGCTCAGTCCGCGGTTGAACAGGACATCCGCTCCGCATTGGAGGCCGTCGGTGCTATGGACGCTCTGCTTACGGTTGGCGACGGCGCCTCACTAGATCGACTTATCAGCGGAGACGTGCAAGCCGTAGTATTAGAACTAGTTTCCCCCGACGCGGCAGAGGCATTCCCTGAAATTAAGGGCTTCAAGATTCTCCGCGTTCCACTCTTAGCTCGTTGACGGCGAGCACATTGCAACGGAGCCGTCGCGAGCAACACCTAGAAGATGCCATTGAGGACACGACGGTCGTTTACCCGAGCAAGGCCACGCGGCTTGTTCGGCAACATCGGCTTGATGGCAACACATTCATGGTCGGCGAGTTCGTAGCGCATGATTCAAAGCAGGCTGCGATGTGAGGCGACTTGCTGAGTCTACCACGAGTACCGCACGCCGAAGTTGCCCTTGACGCCGTCGCGCTTGCCGCCGTCGGTGCCGCTCACTGCGAACTGGTAGCCGGCCTGGGCATAGAGGCTGAGGCCGGGAATTATCTTCGCGCTGAGGCCGCCGGCAAACTCCAGCCGCGTCGCCTGCTCGAGCAAGGGCACCGGGTCGATGCCGAACGTCGTGGTCGCGTTGCCGCCCCAGTCGCGCCAGACATTGGCGAGCACATAAGGCTGCCACACCCGCCCTGCGGCGTCGTTGATGGTCCACTTGCCGCGCAGGCCGAGCCGCCCGCTGGCGCCGGACGTGGTGCCCAGCGCGACCGGACCCAAACCGTCATTGTCGTCATCGAAGGAAACCCGCTGCCAAATGATCTGGCCCTCCGGCTCCAGCACGAAGCCTGGCCCCAACCATGGCAGCGGGATCGGATAGCCTGTCTCCAGCGATGAGGTGAAGCCCGTGCCACTGATCGGCAGGTTAGCAAACTGTGTCGCCGCGTTGCCGTTGTAGAATGAACCCTGCAGCACCACGTCGATGTACCAGCCGCCGGGGCCATAATGGGTCCAGTAGCCCCCCACCGAATAGGCATTGAGATTCACCGATCCGGTGTGCTCCAGGATATAGGCCGTCGCCGCCGCGTTGGTGACGAGGCCGTTCACGCCCACATTGCCGTTGCCATAGGCGAAGTAGAGGCCGACGGTGTCGCTTTGGCCCGGGATCAGGCTGCCGCGCCAGAGATCGGCGCCGGCCTGGATGCCAGCCAGCTGGCCGCTGGCGCGCGGATCGGCAAAGGCCTGGTAGTGGTTGTCGATCTGCTGGCCGAACAGGCGGCCCCAGACCATCTGCCGGCAGTTAGCGACGGGCGGAGCCTTGGTGATGGCGGCGCCGCCGGTCGGGTCAGCATTCAAGCACGCCGCGTCGGCTGACGCATCGCCGACGCGCTCATGGAAGGTGCCGAGCGTAGTGAGCCCCATCTGCCGAGCGATTGGTTGCACCACGCCATAGGTCGCAAGCTCCGGCCCGATGATCGGCCAGACGCCCGGCGGCATCGGCTCCGGCGGTGGATTGGGGCCAATCGGCTCCGTTGGCCCCGTATCGATGAAGGTCGAGCGCAGGAACCAATCATTCGCGACGGTCGGGTCGTTGATGGTGGGAGGGCTGCCCTGGAACAGATGATAGTCGTAAGCTCCCGCGCGCAGCTCGGGGTTGGCAAGCGTAAAGGCACCGGGTGTCGTGGCACCGTTGATAGCATTGACCACCAAGATTCCGTTTGCCGTGGTCAGCATGCCCGGCCCTCCGACATTGGTGACCAGAATCCCCGTGCTGCCGGTGGCGGTGCCGCCATTGATGATGAGCCTATCCGACGGCGAGCCATCGGTGCCGAGAAAACTGTTGAGCGCGAGGATGCCGTTCCCGCCGACATAATTGCCGGCGACAGTCAGCGTCGTGCCGGGAGCCGTTACACCTGGAACCCCGAGCTGCACTGTTCCCGCGTTCTCAAGGCCATTGTTGAGAGTCTGGTTAAAGCCCTGCAGGGCGAGCGTGCCGCCAGTCTCCACAACGGTATGGGAGGCCGCGCTGAATGCATTGACGGCGCCCGCCGCAAGCGTGCCGCCTCTGATCGTCGTATCACCGGAATAGGTGTTGGCACCCGACAGGGTGAGCGTCCCGGTGCCTACCTTCACCAGCGAGCCGCCACTGCCGCTGATCACCCCGCTGACCTCGGTCGAGAGACCGTTGCCACCGACCGTCAGCGTATTCGTGCCGAGGACATAGTTTCCGGCGCCCTCGATCGAGCCCGCGGTCGTTCCGCCATTTGTCAGGCCCGATATGTCGAAAGTGCCGCCCGCGTTGGTGATGAATCGCGCCTGACCGCCGCTGCCGTTGGTCTGGAAGAAAGTGGTGGCGCCGCTGTTGGTCGTGACCACGGCATTGCCAGCCGTGCTGCTGTCAAAGATGTCGATCAATCCATTGTTGACGATCGTGGCGTTGGCCGCCGTGCTGTTATTCCTGAAGCCCAGCCTGCCGCCCGCGTTGACGGTGATGGTGGCGTGGTCCGCACTGCTCGTGTTGAGAAAATTTATCAATCCGTTTGTTGTGATGGTCGCGGTCCCCGCCGTGCTTGAATTGAAGAACCCCAAATCGCCGTTGTTGGTGATAATGGCATTGGCGGCTGTGCTGCTGTTCAAGAAGAATAATGATGCACCGGGGACGGTGATAAAGGTCGGCGCATTTGAGGAATTGTTGACGATACCGCTGCCGTCGATCGACAGATTGCTTGGCGACAGGATGGTAAACGAATAGGCAGGGGCCGCGGCCGTGAACGCGAGCGTGTTGATTGAAGAGGGAAGGGAAACACTGATGCTCGTCGGAGTCGCCCCGGAGAAGGTCGCGGTGCCGATCGGCACCTGTGTATTCGGCGACCAGTTGCCAGCCGTGTTCCAATTGTTGCCAGGACCCGCCCAAGTCGCGTCCTGCGAATAGGCGGGCGCTGAGAGCCACACGGCGAGCAAGGCAATCCCGGCGAGTAATGCGCAGAGGCGGGGGCGGGGTGGCCACGCGCGCAAGCCCAATGGATCGCTCTCGCGCGCTGACACGCCTGCACATTTGAGACCATACCGGTTACGCATCGGCCGCCTCGCCGTTCCAGGCTGGACCATGCCATAGCGTGCATCAAGCATTTGAACTCCGCCGACATGTCGCCAATCGATGCGACCATGAGAGATCGGGTCGCTTCGAATTAGTTCGGACGCACAAAGGTCCTAACCGGCGCCACAACAAAACCGTTGTGGATGGCAGCGCGCAAAAAAACCGCTTGCTCAATCTGAGCTTGTATTATTTGCAGAACATATCCTGTCGATTTCGCCACAATCATGGCGCGAGACAGGGCGGGCTCGTAGTTCTCGTCGGTTGTGACTATCGAGTGACAGGGGACAGCAACGCTGACCAAATTCCGAAGTGCGGCACCGTTGAACTTCGCTTGCGACTTCTTGCAGTCGAATGTCGTCTGTTGGCGCAAAGCGGACTTCGAGCCGCGCGTCGAAAGGGCAGGCTGGCTTCACGGCTAAGATAACTTACGAGAAGTGGTGTTATCGGACGTAATTGATCTTCAGCGAACTGCCGGTTCTTCAGCGCGGCCTCCGCGATCCGCGGATAGCGCTTGAGCGCTGGGAGCTTTGCGTCGTTCTGACTCCGCTTGTTCCGATTGGGCCTCCCTCTAATCCGATCGGAGGGCACCCGGTAAACGGCAGCATGGCGGCCTCAGTCTGTGTGGACCGGGCTGGGGCCGCTCCCCGGCGGGAAGTTTCACGGTATCCCATAGTCGGGACCTCAGGTTTATCCCAATTGAAGTCCGGCCAGCGATCCGCGCTCAAGGCGACGTTGTGGCTGCAACGATAGTCCGCGCAATCGACCAGGACGCCGCGCACATCCATGTCGCGCATCTCGCCGAAGGTGATCTTGACCGGCCGGCGACCGGGGGCTGTGCGTTTTTTTCGGCGGACAGGCTTACGCATGTCGGCACAAAAGCGCCGACGAAAGCAGCTCGCAAATTATCGATCACTAGCGTTCGGCGACGGCAGCGAGCTACTGCGTATCGTGGGTTCGGGAAGGTCAGCGGCTGGCGATGAATCCGTTGGCTGAAACGATGAACACGAGGCGGCCCGGTCGCGCTGGCGGGCCTTTTCGTTCAGTTGTGAACTGTTTCACAAATCGAAAGAGGAGCCTTGCGGACAGGCGTCACGATAGATGAATTGAAGGAGATACTGACCCACGTCGCAGTCTATTGCGGCACGCCCACAGGTCGACAGTCATTTTTGGCTGCGCATAAGGCCCTCAAAGCGACGGGCTCACAATAGCAGCGATCCGATCTGCTTCAGCCCGTATCTCTACCGCGCTCGCAACCAGGTGGAGCGGTTCTTCAACAAGATCAAGCAGTCTCGTCGGGTGGCGACGCGTTACGACAAACTGGCCGCCAACTACCTCGCCTTCGTGCAACTTGCGTCGATCAGGCTATGGCTCCGCGCCTATGAGTCCGCGTCTAATCTAATCTTGTGTGGCCGCCCATCTGCCCAGGCTTAACGCTGGATGTTAAGCGGTTGCAGCTTCGAAGATTGGAGGACTGTAACTTCTCATTTGGCAGCGATCTTCCGAAACTTTGGTCGCCGTCACTGCAGGCCAATTGTCGGTGAGGCGTCTCTCCCGAGATTATACAAGAGACAGTTACCCGACGTAAAAGTGATTACAGGCATGTGCTTGACTGTCAAAGCTCTAAAACATTGGATCTGGCTGTCGTTACGCTGACCTAGCTGTGTTTTATGTTTTACGAACTTGAGGAATGGGGGGCAATCGTTGGCGTAAGCGCTCCCTAAAATAACACCGGTACAGTTAGCTTCATTGATAACTCCGTCTTTCTAGGCCGAAAGATTTTATGCAATAGAAGGGCCGGCTTTACACGGGTAAGCTCCTCGATCGCCTTACCGAGGCAAATTCCGCTCCAAGGGGCAGCATGGAGCCGAGCCTTCCAACTCAAGGCCAAGGCGCAGTGGTGTGAGAAATGGACGCTTACTCCCGCAGAGGCGATTTCCCTGTTTAGGCCGCGCTCATTCCCTGAAGCGATCCGAAATTTCTCTGCTTCGGCTTCGCGCATTCGCGGCGGCAAGAGCCGGGATTCGTTGGTGCTTCCTGCAAATTTCGCAGACACCCTGGGTGGCTTTCCGCGGCCCATTTCCCTGCAGAATTCCCTGTTACCAGGGAATATGCTTGCGCTCGCTGATATTGTTTGCGCGCGCCGAGGGGCGTACTATCGCGTCATGTTCGCTGGGGCTTTCGAATGCATTGTGAATGAAGGTTCACATCGCGACGCATTGCGTTGCGAGCATATCTGCGCGGCCGGCTGCTCTGTGCACCGTTTCGACGACGTCGAACGTTCAAGGAAAGGCTGACGCGATGGCCGGCTCGGTATCCCAGGACTTGCGATCCCAGGACTTGCGATCCCAGGACTTGCGATCCCAGGACTTGCGATCCCAGGACGCACGTCGCCCGGATCGCATCGTCGTCGTCGAGGACGATCCGGTGACCCGCGCCATGCTGGTTGGTTATTTCAGCGAGAACAATTTCAACGTCGTCGGTGCCGGCTCCTGTGCGGAATGCCGCCAGGCGCTACGCGTCCGCACCGATCTCGTCTTCCTCGACGTTCAGCTGCCCGACGGTGACGGCTTTGAACTTGCCAAGGAGGTCCAGTCGCTCAGCAATGCCGGCATCATCTTCGTCACGCGCCGCGACACCGACGTCGACCGCATCCTCGGGCTCGAGATCGCCGGCGATCATTACGTGACCAAGCCGATCAACCTGCGCGACCTGCTTGCGCGTGCGCGCAGCGTGCTGCGGCGGCGCTCGATCGATCATAAGGCGGCGCGCAACCACAACTCGATTGCTTTTGGTGATTGGATCATCGATCTGATGCGCCGGGAGCTGATGGACGGCGACAGCAAGCCGGTCGCGCTCACCCGCGCCGAGTTCGATCTGCTCGCCGCGCTCGTCGGCTCAGACGGCCGGCCGCTCAGCCGTGACTACCTCATCGAGGTCGTCAGCAACCGCCAGACCGAGGTCGATGTGCGCACGGTCGATGCGCTGGTGGCGCGGCTGCGTCGCAAGCTGATCGGCAGCGGAACGCCGGTGATCGCAACCGTCACTGGCGTCGGCTACAAGCTCGCAATCAGCGAACGGCTCTAAGGCGCGATGACGATTGATCCCAATCTCATCGCGCTTTAGACGCGTCAGCGCGCGGCTGCCGCCTGACTGCTCGCGAGCCGGTCGTCGACGGCATAGAGGCTGCAATCGGTCGCCCATTTGGCGCAGGCCGCGAGTGCATCGCGCCGTGCGTCGTCGGTCTTGGCGCGGCCGGAACGCCAGCCGAAGGCGCCTCTGGGCGCGACCGCGAACGCCTTGTGCGGATTGATGCTGGCGAGATAGCGCGAAAACTCGTCCTTGCCCGAGGCCGAGAGCTGCCCTGGCGCCGGCAGCGGATCCGGCGGACTCAACATCTCGCGGCTGCCGAGGCCACGCTCGCGCAAGAAAGCGTCGACCAGCGGCGTCCAGAGCGGGCGGGTCACGGTGGAATAGAGATAGTGGCCATCATCGCCATAAGGGGGCGCATCGATGAACTTGGCACTGCCGCCACCGCTGCGGAACGCGTCGTAGAAGCGATGCGCCAGCACGGGTGCGAAGAACAGGTCATTTGCGGCATAGACCCACAGCATCGGCACGCGCGAGGTCTTGCCGAAGGTCGCGAAAGCCTGCACGAGATCGTCCGCATTGCAGACGAAATTGTCGCTGGACGAGCCGCGTCCGCCGGCAAAGTTGATCGCGGCGACCAGCCCGGGCGGTGCCTGCGCGGTCAATGCGACGGTGGCAAGTCCGCCTGCGGAATGGCCGACCGCGATCATCCCGGTCGTGGTGACGTCGCTCCGCCGTGCCATCGCATCGATCGCGGCGCGCAGGTCGGCGACCGCAACCGCGGTGGCCGGCAAATAGGCGGCACGGGCACAGGGGCCGAGGCTGTCGACCCGGTCGCCCGGCGAGGTGCCATAGCCGCGCCGCAGCACGATCAACGCGGCAAATCCGCGCCGGGCAAACTCCAGCGCGATGGCGTAATATTTGTGCGCGGACATGGTCGCGCGGTCGTCGAAGTCCCGCGGCGAGCCATGGCTCAGCAGAGCGAGCGGATAGCGCCTGGGCGCGGCAGGCCGCACCAGGAAGGCCTCCAGCCCCTGCGGCCCTGCTGCTGCCATCGGGATGCGGAGATCCTCGGTGTAGAACTCGGCAGCCTTCGCGCGAGCCATGGCGCCTGCGATGGCGAGCAAGCAGAGCACGGGCAAAAGCCGGCGCGCGAGGTGCATGGGCGGGATGTTTCTCCGTGACCGCCAAAGACCATAGCAGAGCCGCACGATCCGGCGAACGGACGTTCACCGGATTTGCCTGCCGCCGGCCACTGCCGATGGATCGTCCCGCGGTGGATGGGCGTTGTTGGCGGGTCGTCGGCTGGTGCGTGGTGCTGACCGGTCGGGCAAGCGGCTTGGCGACAGCCTGACCGATGGTATGGTGTTCGGGGTTGTCGTTTGAAGGTTACGAGGAGTTGCAGTGGCAGAAGTCGATCCCGCGGCGGGTAAGCCGGTTGCGCCGAGCGCGCTTGCCAATGTTCCTAGGCTTGTCACGGCCTATTTCGCCAACAAGCCTGACACGGCCGATCCGGCCCAGCGGGTGGCATTCGGAACGTCGGGCCACCGCGGCACCTCGCTGAAGAATTCGTTCAACGAGGGCCATATCCTCGCCACGACGCAGGCGATCTGCGACTACCGGCGCGAGAAGGGGCTGACCGGTCCCTTGTTCATCGGCATCGACACCCATGCGCTCGCCGAGCCCGCGCTCGTCAGCGCGATCGAGGTGTTCGCCGCCAACGGCGTCGACGTCATGGTCGACCAGGCCGGCGGCTACACGCCGACACCGGTGATCTCGCATGCGATCCTGTCCTACAACAAGGGCCGCACATCGGGCCTTGCCGACGGCGTCGTCGTCACGCCGTCGCACAATCCGCCGGAGGACGGCGGCTACAAATACAATCCGCCGCATGGCGGTCCCGCCGACACCGACGTCACCGGTGTCGTCGAGAAACGCGCCAACGCCTTGCTCGCCGATGAGCTGAAGGGCGTCGCGCGCATGGACTACGCGAAGGCGCGCAAATCCTCCTCCGTTCACGCTTTCGATTTCGTCACGCCTTACGTCGCCGATCTCGGCAATGTCGTCGATCTCGAGCTCGTCAAATCGGCCGGCGTCAACATCGGAATCGATCCGCTCGGCGGCGCCGCCGTGCATTACTGGCATCCGATCATCGAGCGCTACGGCCTGAAGGCGATGGTGGTGAACGAGGCGATCGATCCGACCTTCCGTTTCATGACGGTGGATTGGGACGGCAAGATCCGCATGGACTGCTCCTCGCCCTACGCCATGGCGAGCCTGATCCACATGAAGGACCGCTTTGACGTCGCCTTCGCCAACGACACCGATGCGGATCGCCACGGCATCGTGACGCCGACCGGCGGACTGATGAACCCCAACCATTATCTTGCGACCGCGATCGCCTATCTCTTCGCGCACCGGCCGGACTGGGGCAGGGATGCCGCAATCGGCAAGACCGTGGTCTCGAGCTCGGTGATCGATCGCGTCGCCAGGAAGCTTGGCCGCAAGCTGGTCGAGACCCCGGTCGGCTTCAAATGGTTCGTCGATGGCCTCGTCACCGGCTCGTTCGGCTTCGGCGGCGAGGAGAGTGCAGGGGCATCGTTCCTCAAGCGCGACGGCACGGTGTGGACCACCGACAAGGACGGCATCATCCTCGGGCTGCTCGCGGCCGAAATCCTGGCAAAGACCGGCCGCAACCCGAGCCAGCTCTTTGCCGACCTCACCGCCGAGCTCGGCGTGCCCCACTATGAGCGCATCGATGTCGCGGCTACCGCGGCCCAGAAGGGCGTGCTGAAGTCGGTGACGCCCGAGCAGCTCGGCTTGAAAGACCTCGCCGGGGATCCCGTCCGGGCCACGCTGAGCAAGGCCCCAGGCAACGGCCAGCCCTTCGGCGGCATCAAGGTCGAGACCGACTACGGCTGGTTCGCCGCAAGGCCCTCCGGCACCGAGGATGTATACAAGATCTACGCCGAAAGCTTCCGCAGCACCGACCACCTGCACCGCATCCAGCAGGAGGCTCAGGCCGGGCTGAGAAGGGTGTTTGGGGCGTAACTGGGCGAGGCTCGCTCCCACCACAGCGACGGTGTGATCCCTCTCCCGCTTGCGGGAGAGGGTGGGGTGAGGGTGTCCGCGTCGGGATAGTCTCAGGTTTACTGAGAAAATCCCTTGGCGGAGACAGCCTCACCCGGCGCTTCGCCATAGCCAAGGCTTTCGCCTTGGCGTTTTCCAACGGTACGGCCGCCGAAGGCGGCCTACACCTCTCCCGCGAGCGGGAGAGGTGAGCCGGAGCCCGCGGCTTCTCTGGACCGATCTGTATACATAAATCCAGATTGAGGTATTATTAAACCTCCAATTCTTTCTTCCTCTCTATTATTGTATACATAACGTATTCAATAACCCTTGGGAGAGAGACCGGTGACAAAACCCTTCCCGATGAATGCCTGGTACACCGCCGCCTGGGACGCGGAGGTAAAGCAGGCGCTGCTGCCGCGCACGATCTGCGGCAAGCACGTGGTGATGTATCGGAAGGCCGACGGCGCCGTGACGGCGCTGGAAGATGCCTGCTGGCACCGCCTGGTGCCGCTCTCCAAGGGCCGGCTGGAAGGCGACACCGTCGTCTGCGGCTATCACGGCCTGAAATACAACGCGCAGGGCCGCTGCACCTTCATGCCCTCGCAGGAGACCATCAACCCGTCGGCCTGCGTGCGTGCCTATCCCGTGGTCGAGCGTCACCGCTACATCTGGCTCTGGATGGGCGATCCCGCGCTGGCTGATCCCGCGCTCGTTCCCGACATGCATTGGAACGACGATCCGGCCTGGGCCGGCGACGGCAAGACCATCCATGTGAAGTGCGACTATCGCCTCGTGGTCGACAACCTCATGGATCTCACGCACGAGACTTTCGTGCACGGCTCCTCGATCGGGAACGAGGCGGTGGCCGAAGCGCCGTTCGACGTCACTCATGGCGAGAAGACGGTCACGGTGACGCGCTGGATGCGCAACATCGAGCCGCCGCCGTTCTGGGCCAGGCAGCTCGGCAAGCCCGGCCTCGTCGACCGCTGGCAAATCATCCGCTTTGAAGCCCCGTGCACCGTCGCCATCGACGTCGGCGTGGCGCCGGCTGGCACTGGCGCGCCGGAAGGCGACCGCTCGCAGGGCGTCAACGGTTTCGTGCTCAACACCATCACGCCCGAGACCGAGAAGACCTGCCACTACTTCTGGGCCTTCGCGCGCAACTATCGTCTCAATGATCAGCGGATCACGACCGAGATCCGCGAGGGCGTCACTGGTATCTTCCACGAGGATGAGCTGATCCTCGAGGCGCAGCAGCGCGCGATGGATGAGAATCCCGATCGCGTCTTCTACAACCTCAATATCGATGCCGGTGCGATGTGGTCGCGGCGGCTGATCGACAAGATGGTCGCGAAGGAAAACGGGCCGCAACACCTGCAGGCCGCAGAGTAGGTCCATGGCCGAGCGCGAAGTCGACCGCTCCGTCTCGCAGACCGTGAAGGCGCAGCTCGCGCTGCGCGACCAGATCCTGTCGGGGTCTTTGCGTCCCGGCGAGCGCATCTCCGAGCTCCAGGCGGTCGAGACCACGGGCGCCTCGCGCACGCCTGTGCGCATGGCGCTGGTGCGGCTGGAGGAGGAGGGCCTCCTGGAGGCGATCCCATCCGGCGGCTTCATGGTGAAGGCGTTCTCCGAGCGCGACATCCTCGATTCCATCGAGCTGCGCGGCACGCTGGAAGGGCTCGCCGCACGCTTCGCCGCCGAGCGCGGCGTTTCCGCGCGCGAGCTCGAGCCGCTCAGGGAGTGTCACGCCGCGATCGACGAGCTGTTGCGCCAGATGCCGATCTCGGTCGATGCCTTCTCGTCCTATGTCACGCTCAATGCGCGCTTCCATGCGCTGCTGACTGAATTGTCGCGCAGCCCGCCGTTGATCCGGCAGATCGACCGTGCCTCCGCGCTGCCGTTCGCTTCGCCCAGCGGCTTCGTGATGGCCCAATCGGCGCTGCCCGAGGCGCAGCAGATCTTGATCATCGGGCAGGAGCATCATCGAGTCGTGATCGACGCGATCGAGAACCGTGAAGGCGCCCGCGCCGAAGCCATCATGCGCGAACATGCGCGGCTCGCCGTGCGAAACCTGCGTCTCGCGCTGCGCAACCGGACCCATCTGGAACTCTTGCCGGCACTCGCGCTGATCAAGTCCGCAACCGACTAGGGGAGTACCATGCGATTCATCGAAACCTGGACTCCGGCGACGCTGGTCGAGACGCGCGATCTCTCACCAAGCATCCGCGAATTCCTGATTCTGCCGGATCAATTCGACGGCGCCGCCTATCCGGTCGGCAGCCACATCAACATTAGCGTGACCATCAATGGCCAGCCGGAGACGCGGTCCTATTCGCTGGTCGGCGAGGCTGATCCCGGTGGCTTCAGGATTGCCGTTCGCCGTGCCGAGGATTCCCGCGGCGGCTCGCGCTACATGTGGTCGCTCCAGCCGGGTGCTCGGCTCGACGTCACGCTGCCATCGTCGCTGCTCGCGGTCGACTGGAGCCGCAAGGATTATTGCCTGGTCGCCGGCGGCATCGGCATCACGCCGATCGTCGGTGCTGCGCAGGCGCTGATCCGGCGCGATGTAAACGTGATCCTGCATTATGCGGTGCGCTCGCGCCACGATGCCGCCTATCTCGATCATCTCGCCGCGCTGCTGGGCGATCGTTTGGTTGTCCACGCCAGCGACGAGGGCGGGCGGCTCGATCTCGATGCGCTGTTCACCTCCCTGCCGCCGGACGCGCTGGCGCTGTTCTGCGGCCCCATGCGCATGCTGGACGGCGCGCGCCATGCCTGGCTAGGTGCAGGGCGCCCGCTCGCTGATCTGCGCTACGAGACCTTCGGCTCCAGCGGCTCGTTGCCCACGGAAGCGTTCCGCGTGCGCCTGAAGGGCTCGGACGTGGAGTTCGAGATCCCGCGCGAACGCTCCATGCTGGACGTGCTCAACGCCGCCGGCCACGAGGTGATGTACGACTGCAAGCGAGGCGAATGTGGTCTGTGTGCGATCGACGTCGTCGATGTCGAGGGCGAGATCGACCACCGCGACGTCTTCTTCAGCGACCATCAGAAGCAGGAGAACCAGAAAATCTGCGCCTGCGTCTCCCGCGCGCGGGGCACCATCACGGTGGATACGCTGCAACGGGCGGATGCGATCTAGAGCCCGCAGGCGTGCCGCCGTACCTCCCATGGCAACGTTGGTCATGGGCGGTGCAGCGGTTCGCCATGCGATGCCGCCCAGATTGCTCAACGGCCTCCGTGACGAGCGCTGCGCGAGTGGTGCCCGCGGGCGAAGCCGTAGGTGTAGCCGTCGTCGTAAGGTGAGCTGGCATAGGCGTAGTCGCCGTCATCGGCGTAGGAGCCGTAGTAAGACTGGCCACTATAGTCGTAACCGCCATAGTAAGGTTCGCCGCCATAGCCATAGCCGCCGTAAGCCGCCATAGCCGCAGCCGCGCCGTAGCCGGCGTAGTAAGGCGCAGCGCGATAGCCGTAGCCGCCGTAGTAGGACCCGCCACCAAAGCGGCGGCCATCGAAGCTACCACCGAGGCGGATGGGTCCGTAGCCGCTGCCAAGGCGAGCGAAGCCGAAGGCGGAATGACCGAGGCCGACGCCGGGGTGAACGAGACCGACGCCGGGGTGGATAAGACCGAAACCGCCGGGGTGGACGAGACCGATACCACCGAGGTGAACGAGGCCAAAAGCGGATGCCGAGGTCGACAACGACGTACTGCCAACGGCGAGAGCAGCGGTTGCGACAACAATCATGGTCTTGCGCATTCCAAACCTCCTTCGCGGATGCGTCCTGCATCCGTCACGATTTCTGGGGACTGTCTTGATGCAGTTTGAGTGCATCGTTCTATTGCATGCGTATCGGCTACTTTACCCGCATGCGCCGACGCCGGGAGTAAAGCTCTGCGAATTGCAGCAAATTGCTACTAACTGGAGGGCGGGGTTCCGCGTATTCCGGACCAGGCAAGATCAACGGACGTCTGGTATTTCGCGGTAGGGGGCACCATCACCGTGGATACGCTGCAGCGGGCGGACGCGATTTAGATCAGCTCATGTAGGCTTGAAAGTTCGCGCCGATATTCAACGAGCGGCTACACTGCTCGATGGCTGCTTCATATTGACGGAGGTGCAGGTGCGCAATGCAGAGAAGCCGCGCCGTGATGCTCTCCTGCAAGACGGTCAGATTTGTTCGGTCGCCGTCGAACCGATCTGACCAGATGTCGCGGGCGGTCTGAAGATCGGTTAGCGTTACGTTGATCCGCACCTGGTCTCCGTTGCGTCTCACCGCGCCGTGTACGGCCCAGCGGATGCCGAGATCGGTCCCGAGCTGCTTCAGATCGATCGACTTGTTCTTGTAGGTGAAGGCGGTCTCGCGTCCAATAACGAAAGTGGCGGGCGTTCGCGCGAGACCGGTCGTCAAATCTGTCGTAATGGCGTCCGCAATGCGCTCCTGCTCTGGATCGTTATTGAGGTTCGCGAAGGGCAACACGACGAGCGAGATACGAGTCGCGATCTCGGGCCTGACTGTCGGTTGTCCCTGGATCCTTTGAACTTCCCGAACTGCGTCGGTACGGATCGTCTTCCAGACATTCCAATAACCGATCAGGCCGCCGGCAATTGCGCCGATCGTGGCAACGGACGCCACCGCCCCGCCGACGAGCTTCATGCGACCTCTGAGCTGACCCAGCCAGTCACGGAATCGCCGTTTGCCCACTGCTCTTTCAGAGAGATCTGCGACCGAAACCGCTGAGTTCCCGGCTGCGCGGGCAGGCTTTGACGGTTCTGCGAGGGAGACAACCGTGGTTCCTGGGCGCCGATCCTCATCGTGTACAGCTCCCACGAAACGAAAACCCTTTCGTGGAAATGTTTTGACGAGACGTTGTTGCTCGCCGGAGTCGCCGATCGCGCGTCGTACGGCGTTCAGCCGGGTCGTCAGTGCCGAGTCAGATACAATCCGACCATTCCAAACCGCGTTTATGAGATCGTCCTTGCTGACGACGCGATCCCTGCTGCGGATCAAATATTCGAGCAGATCGAGAACCTGCGGCGTCGTAGGCACAACATCGGGCCCGCGCCGCAACTCGCGCCTGTCAGTGTCCAACGCACAGTCCTCGAAGAAATAGCGCATGGCACCATTCCCCAGGCTTGCCCTCTATCCCCCGGGAGCGCGGCAGCGATCGTCCGGCGAGAATTGGCCTTTGGAAAGAAAATGTAAGCCGAATATCAACCCACAGATATGAACTCTTTCACACATGCGGGCGCGCTCCTTAAGGACGAGGACGGAAATTCGAAAGCGCAAGGTTGGCTACGCCGCGTAGGTCGCCCGCTGTTTCTTCGGGTCGATTAGAGCCAAAGCCTGCTCGGCCGAGGCGGGGCGGCTGATGAGATAGCCCTGGACTTCGTCGCAATTGGTCTGGCGCAGATATTCGAGCTGATCGGCCGTCTCGACGCCTTCGGCGACCACGCCGATGTTCAAGTCCCGCGCAAGAGCGATCACCGACTTCACGATCGCGGCGCAGTCCGGCTGCGCCAGCATGTCGCTGATGAAGGACCGATCGATCTTGATGCGGCTGAACGGCAGTTTGCGCAAATAGGTCAGTGACGAGAACCCGGTGCCGAAATCGTCCAGCGCCACCGTGATCCCGAGTTGCAGCAGCGCGTTCAGGATCGACGATGCCGAGCCGTATTTCGACAGCAGCATCGATTCGGTGATCTCGATCTCAAGCCGGCTGGGCGCGACGTTGGCCTCACTCAGCGCCTTCACGATGGTCTGGAGAATGCTCGTGTTGTGAAACTGTGCCGCGGAGAAATTCACCGCGACCCTGATATCGTCGGGCCATTCCCCCAGCGTCGCGCAGGCGCGCCGGATGACCCACTCGCCGATCTCGTGGATGAGGCCGGTTTCCTCGGCGATCGGAATGAACTCACTGGGCGGCACCAATCCGCGCACCGGATGCTTCCAGCGCAGAAGAGCCTCGAAGCCGGTGATCCGGTTCTCCCTGAGATTGAGGAACGGCTGAAAGACCAGGAAAAGCTCGTCCCGCGCGACGGCGAGTTCGAGATCCGATTGCAGCGCCTTGCGATCGCGCGCCGACTTGTCGTCGGCGGCCTCGAAGAAGCAGATCGTGCCGGGTCCGCACTTCTTGGCACGATAGAGCGCGGCGTCGGCATGCTTGAGCAGGTCGAGCTGCGTCTCGCCGTCCCGCGGTGCCAGCACGATACCGACGCTGGTGCCTCCGATGATCTCGCGGCCCTCGATCAGGAACGGCTTGGCGAAGGCCGCGACGAATCGCTCTGCGATCTCCAGGGCGTCCTCGGCCCGGGTGAGATTGGCCATGACCAGCGCGAACTCGTCGCCACCGATGCGCGCGACATGCTCGGCCGCCCGCGTGCAGCGTTGCAGGCGGCCGGCGACCTGGACCAAAAATTCGTCACCGGCCGGATGGCCGAACTTGTCGTTCACCTCCTTGAAACGATCGAGGTCGAGCAGCAGTACCGCGAACTCCTCGCCGGACAGGGCAAGTCGCTTCAAGGCGGCATCGAGTGTCTCGTTGAACGCGAAACGGTTCGGCAGGTGCGTCAGCGGGTCCTGGCGGACGGACCGCTCTGCTTCGAGCTGCCGCATGATGCGTCGCATGAAGGTGAAGGAATTGACGAACACGCCGCGCAGCAGCACCGATCCGTAGACCACGACCAGGACCGCCATCAGCAGATAAGCGGGGTCGCCGCCGCTGCCGAGACAGATCCCGATGCCGAGGAAGAGGGGAGTCGTGAACGCGATGGCCGCAATCGGAATGGTGGCGAAGGCGAACGCGCCGCCGGCCAGCATGCCGGCGCACAGACAGGTGATGACGAGCTGGCCGCCGGTGGAGGCGTTGGCGAAGAACGCCACCGGCACGATGCCCCAGGCGGAGCCGAGGACGAACGCGTTGCGTACCAGCCGGTGCATGGCGCGGCGGGATACGAATTGCGGCTTCGTGATCCGGCGCGCGCTGTGGGATTGCACGCCGAACAGGATCGCAGCGTTCGCAACCGCAATCGCCCACGCCATGGCAAACTTCCAGTCGGGCGAATGCCACAGCGCGATGGCGAGCACAGCCGCATTGCAGGCATTGGCCAGCATGATGCCGACGGAATAGCCGAGCACGAGAGACATCTGCTCCGCGCGGATGTGGCCGGCGACGGCGTCGTCGGTTGCGGGGCCGCCGAACGCGGCGAGATCGCCAGCGAACAGCTTGGTCAGATAGGACGTCAGTCGGGACGGCATTGCAGAGCCTGCAGCATGGACCGTTCATATTCGGCCCAAGGTCCGAGAATTCGCTGCAAACCTTTGACGAACTATGAATTATCGCCTGCGTCGGCATCGCTGCGGCACAGGGTGCATACGGAACCGCCGGTATCGGTAACAAATCGATACAAATGCCGGCCGCGGTTCCCGCGTCAGCGCGCCAACTGCTTCGGATCGTAGAAGAAGCGTTCCTCGATCAGCTCATCGCCGCGCCAGGTCTGCCACGCAATCTCCTCCAGCGTGCGCGTGACACCTTCGGCCTTGGTGAAGGCGAATTTCCAGCGCGTGGCGACATTGTCTCCGGCGATCAGGCTTGGTCCGAGCCGCACGGCCTTGACCTCCTTGAAGGCAGCCAGCACGCCGCGTTCCTTGGCCGCGAGCTTGTCGCGGCCAACCATGGGCTCGGCCTGGTTTTCATAGGTGGCGGCGTCGACTGCATAAAACTGCTCGATCGCTCCGACGAAGTCGCCGTCCTCGAGGTGCTTGGCAAAAGCTTCGACAATCTCACGGCTCGGCATGGCTGCACCTCATGATCATAAACCGACTGATAGTCGGTAAATACCGACCGTCAGTCGAAAAGTCAACTGGCCGCAGCCGCGAAATTCGACTACAGCAGAATTCATGGCAAAGCAGGCGGAACGACGGGCCGCGACCACAGAGGCGATCCTGACGGCGGCGCGCCGCCTGTTCGGAACACAAGGCTTTGTCGCTACCACCATGGACGACATCGCCGACGGCGCGCGCGTTGCCAAGGGCGCGGTGTATCATCACTTCAAGACTAAGGAGGCGGTGTTCGCTGCGGTGTTCGACCAGGTCTCGCATGACCTCGTTGTCGAGATCGACCGCGCGGCACGCGCGGAGAAGGACGTGCTCGCCGCGATGGTCGCCGGCACGCAGCACTATTTCGCCGCGACAGCCAAGGGCCCGACCGGCCAGATCATCCTGCGCGACGGCCCGGCCGTGCTCGGCTGGGAACGCTGGCGCGAGATCGACGCGCAGCATTTTGGTGGCAAGATGCCGCGCGCGCTTGCGGTCGCGATGGACGCGGGCCTCATCGCGCGGCAGCCGATCGAGCCGTTGGCGCGGCTGTTGCTGGGCGCAGTGACGGAGGCCGCGGTGGCCTGCGCCGGAAGAGCAGACATCGCCAAGGCGGGCGCGGAATATGCCCGCGCGTTCAAGTCGCTGATCGAAGCGATGCGTCTGCGGCAATGAGTGTGCTATGGACCTTCGATCCGAAACGCCGGCAACAACAATAAGAACCGAAAAATCATGACCGCCCAACTGCAACCCGCTCATTCGACCGATCCCGAATTCGACTACGTCATCGTAGGCGCCGGCTCGGCCGGCTGCGTGCTCGCCAACCGATTGTCGGCGAACGGCAAGCATTCGGTGCTGCTGCTCGAAGCCGGCCCGAAGGATTCCAACATCTGGATCCACGTGCCGCTCGGCTACGGCCGGCTGTTCAAGGAGAAGAGCGTCAACTGGATGTACCAGACCGAACCGGAGCCCGAGCTCAACGGACGGCAAGTGTTCCAGCCGCGCGGCAAGACGCTGGGTGGCTCGAGCTCGATCAACGGACTGTTATACGTCCGCGGCCAGCATGAGGATTACGACCGCTGGCGCCAGCTTGGCAACGCGGGCTGGGGCTATGACGACGTGCTGCCCTATTTCAAGAAGGCCGAGAACCAGGCGCGCGGCGCCGATCAATTTCACGGCACCGGAGGACCGCTGCCGGTCTCGGATCTGATCCTCTCCGATCCCCTGTCAAAGGCCTTCATCAGGGCGGCGGTCGAGATGGGCCTGCCTTATAATCCCGACTTCAACGGCGCCGCGCAGGAAGGCGTCGGCCTGTTCCAGACCACGACGCGCAAGGGCCGCCGCGCATCCACGGCTGTCGCCTATCTCGGTCCCGCGAAGAACCGCGGCAATCTCAAGATCGAAACCTTGGCGCTCGGCCACCGCATCCTGTTCGAGGGCCGCCGCGCTGTTGGCGTCGAATATCGCCAAGGTTCAGCCTTGCGCCGCGCGCGGGCGCGCAAGGAGGTGCTGGTCTCGAGCGGCGCCTACAACTCGCCGCAGCTCTTGCAGCTCTCCGGGGTCGGCCCGGCCGACCTGCTGCGCAGGCATGGCATCGATGTCGTGCTCGATGCTCCGGGCGTCGGCCACGATCTCCAGGATCACATGCAGGTCCGCATCGTGATGCGCTGCTCGCAGCCGATCACGCTCAACGACGCCATCAACCATCCGATCCGACGCACGCTGACCGGCGTGCACTACGCGCTGTTCCGGCAGGGCTGGCTGACGATCGCTGCCGGCACCGCGGGCGTCTTCTTCAAGACCAGCCCGCGGCTTGCCACGCCCGACATCCAGGTGCATTTCCTGCCGTTCTCGACCGACAAGATGGGTGAGAAGCTGCACGATTTTTCCGGCTTCACCGCCTCGGTGTGCCAGCTCCGTCCGGAAAGCCGCGGCAGCTTGCGCATCAGAAGCGCGGACCCGACGGTGCCGCCGGAAATCCGCATCAACTACATGTCGACCGAGACCGATCGCACCACGAACGTCGAGGGCCTGAAGGTCCTGCGCAAGATATTGCACGCGCCGGCGCTAAAGCCCTTTGTGGTGGAGGAGGTAGATCCCGGACTCAAGGTCGCGACCGATCCGGAGCTCTTGGAATTCTGCCGCCAGCGCGGCAGCACCATCTATCATCCAACCTCGACCTGCCGCATGGGCAATGACGCGCTCGCCGTGGTCGACCAGCGGCTCAAGGTGAGGGGCATCGAGGGCTTGCGCGTGGTCGACGGATCGATCATGCCTGATCTCGTGTCAGGCAATACCAACGCGCCGATCATCATGATCGCCGAAAAGGCCTCCGACATGATATTGGAGGATGCGCGGTAAGCCGCGCCTCTAGAGGGAGCATTGGGCTTGGCTATTCGATTGCGGATCGGCACGCGCAAGAGCGCGATGGCGCTGGCACAGACGGAAGAGATCGCGCGCCGCCTGGCTGCTGCCGTGCCCGACATCGACGTCGAGATCGTCAAGTTCGACACCACGGGCGATCTTGACCAGACCAGTAAGCTGCTGCCGCATGGCGGCAAGGGCGGTGCCTTCGTCGCACAGATCCGCGCCGCGGTGCTGTCAGGCGAGTTGCAGGCGGCAATGCATTCGCTCAAGGACATGCCGGGCAACGAGGACACGCCGGGCCTCGTGATCGGCGCCACGCTGTCGCGCGATCCGCCGAACGATGCGCTGGTGCTGCGCGAGGGCGTTTCGCTCGATGCGTTCAGGCAGTCGGGCGGCAAGGGTTTCAAGATCGGCACCAACGCGGTGCGGCGCGCGGCCTATGCGCATCGGCTGTTTCCGGAGGCCGAGGTGATTCACTTTCGCGGTGCCGCCGACACGCGCGTGCGCAAGCTCGACAACCGCGAACTGCAGCGGCTGCCCGACGGCGGTGCGGTCGGTCCCGCCGATGCGCTGATCATGGCGCGCTCGGGGCTCGAGCGCGTCGGCCTTGCGAGCCGCATTGCCTACGAATTCTCCGCGGCGGAGATGTTGCCTGCGGCAGGGCAGGGTATCGTTGCGGTGGAATGTGCAGCGCAGGACTGGCAGACGCGGCGCATCCTGTCCGCGATCGACGATCCCGCTGCGCATGCCTGCGCCGATGCCGAACGCGAGGTGCTGTGGGTCCTCAACGGTCACTGCAATTCGCCGGTGGCGGGGTTCTCGGCGATCTCTGGCGATCAGATGTCGCTGACCGCATCGGTGCTCGATCTCTCCGGCAACACCATCATCGAAGCTTCGCGGTCGGGACCCGCAATTCGCCCGCGCGAACTCGGCCGCGCGGTCGGGCTTGAATTGCTGGCGAAGGGTGCGGCCGAGATCATCGAGCGCAGCCGGCCGCGGTAGACTGGCCGCCGAGCGACTTATCGGTGCGATGATAGGATCGTACCCCTGTTTTGCCCGACGTGTCAATTGATTTCGGATGGACCGAATCGATCGGCGCGCGACGCTGTTCTACTTTGCATGGGGTTGTTTTCGAGTTTTTGGCAGGAGCGCACGACCCCGGCCGCAGCAGAGGGCAACGATCGGTCAGGCGCGCACGCGCTTCAGCATCTGCTCGACATGGGCGATCGGCGTCTCCGGCTGGATGCCGTGGCCGAGATTGAAGATCAGCCGTCCCGTCGCGAAATTCGCCAGCACCTCGTCGACGGCGCGATCCAACGCATCGCCGCCGGTGATCAGCACCAGCGGATCGAGATTGCCCTGCACGGCGACGCGCGACTGCACGCGCTCGCGGATGAAGGCGGGCTCCGCCGTCCAGTCGATGCTGACCGCATTGACGCCGGTCGCCTCCACATAGCCGGGCAATTGCGCGCCGGCGCCGCGGGGAAAGCCGATGATCTTCGCATCCGGAACCCTGGCGCGTACGCCCTCGACGATGCGGCGCGTCGGCTCGACCGACCAGCGCGCAAATTCGGCCGGCGGCAGTACACCCGCCCAGGTGTCGAAGATCTGGAGCGTATCCGCGCCGGCGGCGAGTTGCCCGAGCAGATAGTCGATGGAGTTTTCGACCAGCGTGTCGATGATCTTCGCGAATGCCTGGGGATGCCGATAGGCCATCATGCGCGCCGGCGCCTGGTCCGGCGTGCCCTGGCCCGCAACCATATAGGTCGCGACCGTCCACGGCGCGCCGCAGAAGCCGATCAGCGCGGTCTTCGAATCGAGCGCGCGGCGCACGATGCGCAGCGCCTCGAATACCGGCTCGAGCTTGCTGAAGTCGGCGCGCGGCGACAGCGTGCGGACCTTGCCGGGATCATCCAGCGGCTCAAGCCGCGGACCCTCGCCGACTTCGAAGCGCACGGAGCGGCCGAGCGCGTAGGGGATCACCAGGATGTCGGAGAAGATGATGGCCGCATCGAAGCCGAAGCGGCGGATCGGCTGCAGCGTCACCTCGGCAGCGAGCTCCGGCGTGAAGCAGAGATCGAGGAAGCCGCCGGCCTTGGCGCGCACCTCGCGATATTCGGGCAAATAGCGGCCGGCCTGCCGCATCATCCAGATCGGCGGAACGGTCTGCCGCTGGCCAGAGAGCACGTCGATGAAAGGTTTTGCGGGCGAGGACTGCACGAATGATCCCTGGGACATGTTGCGGTTCCTGATACACCGCCGCTCCCGCCGGGCCAAGCGGAACGACGGAACCTCGCTGCAGGCGGCGACGTTGACGGGCCAATGGAGGAGCCCATGGCTGAGAAATTCAACCCCGCGCCGCACGACAAGCACGCTGAGAATCCACGCGAGGCGCTCGCCGCTGATCGCGAAACCCATGCCAAGCTCGATGCCGGGCTGATCGATACGTTCCCGGCATCCGATCCCGTCAGCGCCACCCAGCCGACGCCATCGAAGGCCGATGCGGAGGCGGACAGCCAGTCGCTGTGGAACAAGGTTAAGGCGATCTTCAGCTAACGTCCCGCGCGGGCCGATTTCCCCCTCGACGCGCTAACCTGCCGTTAGCGATCAGACGATCGCGAGCACCGTAGGACTACGTAAATCGGCGCAGTTTGAGGCGAATTGCGCTGCGCTTTTCAGGTTTCGATAACGGAAGCGGCGGATTTTCCGGGCATCGGAGAGTCCTGTCGCATGAACGTTGTGAGCTATAGAGCCGGCTTGAGCCGCCTGCCGTTGCGGGCGGCCGCGTTCGTCGTGCTCACTTGCACGGCCATCCTCGGCGTCAGCGGCTGGCGTGAATGGAGCTCGCGGGACGCGTTGTTGCGCGGCACCGAGACGGAAATGGCGAATCTCGCGCGATCGCTGACCCAGCACGCCGAGGACAGCCTCGATCTGCTCGACTCCGGTGTCGTGGGCGTCGTCAGTCGCCTGGAAATGGACGGCACTGATCCCTCCACCATCGCCAAGCTCCGCAACCTCCTCGAAATCCGCAAGAAGGCGATCGAGCGCATTCACAGCCTCGCCATCATCGACGACAAGGGCAACTGGCTGACATCCGCCGGCGCCGTCACTTCAACGCTCAGCGACGACGAGTTCTTCAGGCATCACCGGTTCTCGCCGAAGCGCGAGGCGTATGTTGGCCGCCCGATCAGAAGCCTGGTCGACGGCGAGTGGGTGGTCACGCTGTCGCGCCGCTTCAACAAGCTCGATGGCAGCTTTGGCGGCGTCGTGCTTGCGACGATCAGTGCCAACTATCTCTCGCATTTCTACCAGCAGTTCCTGATCGGTCGGAACAGCTCCATCACGCTGGTGCATGGCGATGGCATCATCATCGCGCGCGATCCCAGCAATGAAAAGTTCGTCGGACGCAGCGTGGCCGATGGGCTGCTGTTTCGCGAATCGAAGCTGCAGCCGAGCGGGGCCTATCAGTTCAGGTCGCTGCTGGATGGCGTCGATCGTGTCAGCTTCTACAAGCGCAGCGGCCGCTTTCCGCTTCTCCTGATCGCGACCGTCGATCGCGATGAATTGCTGGCGCCCTGGCGGGCGGCAGCCATTTCGCGCATGCTGTACGTCCTGGCGCTGGTGATGTTGATTGCGATCATCGGTGCGGTGCTGGTCCGGCAGTTGCAACGCGGCCAGCGCATGGCGGCGGCGCTGGTGGAGAAGGAAGCGCATTTCCGCCTGTTGGCCGAAGGCTCCAGCGACATGGTGACCCGGATCGGGCTTGACGAGCGGCTCCGCTATGTCTCGCCCTCGTCTGCCCGCGTGACCGGCTGGCGCGCCAACCAATTGATCGGCACGCCTGCGCTCGCCGGGATCAATCAGGAGGACCTGCCGCAGGTTCAGGCCATCGTCGATGCGATGAAGCGCGGCGAGACGGAGGAGGCGCGGGTCACCTATCGAAACGTGCACCGCGAAAAGTCCGAAATCTGGCTCGAATCGACCATGCGCGTCACGCGCAAGGTCACCGGTGCGATCGATGGCGTGGTTGCGATCTCGCGCGACATCACCGAGCAGAAGAACCTGGAAAGCAGGCTCGAGACGCTCGCGATCGAGGATGGTCTCACCGGGCTAGCCAACCGGCGCTGCTTCGACGACCGGCTGAACGAGGAGTGGGCGAGGGCCTATCGCGACCGCTCCAGCGTTGGCCTGTTGATGATCGATGTCGACCACTTCAAGGCCTACAACGACGAATACGGTCATCCGGCCGGCGATGCGTGCCTGCGCACCGTGGCGAAGATCATCGCAGCGGAGGCTCGGCGCGTCAGCGATCTCGCCGCGCGCTATGGCGGCGAAGAGTTTGCCGTGCTGCTGCCGAACATCGATGCGGCCGGCTGCGCCCGGATCGGCGAGCGGATCCGTCAGGCGATCCGGGCCGCGGGCCTCGTTCATATCTCCAATGGATCCGCCGGCTGCGTCACCGCCTCGGTCGGTGGTGCGACCTGCCGACCGTGGCTGGAGCGAACCGGTGGGCCGGGAACGCTCGTCGAGGCGGCCGATCGTGCACTCTATGGCGCCAAGCAGGACGGGCGCGACCGGCTGGTGATGTCGGTCGAGGTCTCCAATCTGCTGCCGCTGGCTTCAGGGCAGTAGTTTGAGGCCCCCGCCTCAGTAATGCGGCGGACGCTCGTTGGCGGGGCCGGGCGCATTGGCTTCGGCCTCCAGGAGACGCTCGTTCAGCGCTGCGATCTGCCGCGTCAGCGCATCGATCTGTTTCCACTGCGCCGTGATGGTCTGGTTGAGCTGCTCGATGGTGTCGTCCTGGTAGGCGAGCCGTGCTTCGAGCGTGTCGATGCGTTCGCTGAGGGTCTTGATCTCATTCATCGGCGGAGGCGTCCTTCTGCCGCTCGCGCAAGCCGTGGCCGAGCGCGACGCGCTCGTCGAACACGAAGCATTCGCCGCGCCAGCGGCTTTGCTCCTCCGGCACATCCTCGAGATATCTGAGAATGCCGCCCTTGAGGTGATAGACCTCGGCAAAGCCGCGCGCGAGCAGATGCGCGCTTGCCTTCTCGCAGCGGATGCCGCCGGTGCAGAACATCGCGATCCTGCGATGCTTTGCCGGATCGAGCTGCTGCGCGGCAAAGTCCTTGAACTCGCCAAAACTCCTGATGCCGGGATCGACGGCACCTTCGAATGTGCCCATCGCCACCTCGAAGGCGTTGCGGGTGTCGAGCACCAGCGTATCGGGCTCGGCGATCAGCGCATTCCACTTGGAGGCATCTACATAGGTGCCGACCTGCTGCGTCGGGTCGGCGGCGGCGTCACCGAGCGTGACGATCTCCTTCTTTAGCCGCACCTTGAGCCGGCCGAACGGCATCGCCTCGCTGGTCGAGAATTTCAGTTCGAGATTGTCGAGTCGTCCGCCGAACATGTCGCCATGTGCGAGCTCATGCGCGAAGGCATCGATCGCCTCCGCAGAGCCGGCGACCGTGCCGTTGATGCCTTCCTGCGCCAGCAGCACGCTGCCCTTGATGCCGAGGCCGGCGCAGAACGCGCGCAGCGGCTCGCGCAGCCCGCGATAATCTGCGAGCGATGCGAACTGATAGAAAGCAGCAACCTTGCAAGCCGTGTTCTCAGGGGTCATGGCGGCTCGTTTAGCAGGCCAAGGCCGCCCAGAAAACCCGCAGCAATGCGCCCCATTCGTGCAGCGGATGGCAGCCATTTCCGTGGTATGCCAGCATTGCCCGGCGGGGTCCGAATGTGTCATGTAGACCCGGATTTTCGAGAGGGCGCTGCGTAGGCGCGCCCCGCGGCAAGAGAGCAGAACAGGCTATGAGAAGCTTCCATTTCCCCGGCAGGTCCACGGTCCACGCCCAGAACGCGATGGTGGCGACCTCGCATCCGCTGGCCGCGCTCGCGGCGGTCGAGGTGCTGCGCGAGGGCGGCACGGCGGCGGACGCGGCGGTCGCGGGCAGTTTGCTGCTCGGGGTGATCGAGCCGCAATCGACCGGTATCGGCGGCGACTGTTTTGCACTGATCCAACCGCGCGGCGAGGGCAAGATTACGGCCTATAACGGCTCGGGCCGGGCGCCCAAGGCCGCCAATGTCGAGTGGTATCTGGAACGCAAGATCAACTCCGTGCCGCTGACCTCGGCGCATGCGGTCTCGATCCCCGGCGCGGTCGACGCCTTTGCGACCGTGCTGCGCGACCACGGCAAGTTCGGTTTCGACCGTTTGGCGCAGCCGGCGATCAAGGCGGCCGAGGAGGGCTACGTCGTCGCCCCCCGCATCGCCTTCGACTGGAAGAACCAGTTCGAGAAGCTGAAGAACGGCACCAACACCGAGCGCTATCTGCTGCCGCACGGCAAGCCGGCGGTGACCGGCGACGTCATCCGTCAACCTGAGCTCGGCAAGACGTTGCGCGCGATCGCCAAGGACGGCCGCGACGCCTTCTACAAGGGCGGAATCGCCGAGGACATGGTCGAGACGCTGCGCGGAATCGGCGGTCTGCACACGCTCGACGATTTCGCTGATCATACAACCGAGGTGACCACGCCGATTGGCACGACCTACAAGGACTACGACGTCTGGCAGTGCCCGCCGAACGGGCCCGGCATCACCATGCTGGTGATGCTGAACATCCTGTCCCGGTTCGACCTCAAGAAGTTCGCGCCGCTCAGCGTCGAGCGATTCCATCTCGAGGCGGAAGCCGCGCGCATCGCCTACATGATCCGCGAGATGCATGTCGCCGATCCCGCCCACATGAAGATCGACGTCGCAAAAATCCTCGCGAAGGAATTCGCCGACGAGTACATCGCAAAAATCCGCATGGACGGGCTGCTCGACCTGCCCAACGTCGCGCCGCCGATGAACCCCTCGACCATTTACATCACCGTGGTCGACAAGGATCGCAACGTCTGCTCCTTCATCAATTCGATCGCGCACTCCTTCGGTTCGGCGATCGTGTCGAACAAGACCGGCGTGCTGCTGCAAAATCGCGCGGGCGGCTTCCGCATCCAGCCGGATCACCCCAATTGCATCGCCGGCGGCAAGCGCCCGCTGCATACGATCATTCCAGCGCTGCTCACCAGGGCGGGCCGCGCGATCATGCCGTTCGGCGTGATGGGCGGGCAGTATCAGCCGGTCGGCCAGACGCATGTGCTGACCAACATCCTCGACTATGGCTGCGACGTGCAGGAGGCGATCGATATGCCGCGCGGCCTGCATTACGAGGGCGTCTATCAGCTCGAGGACAGCGTGCCCGCCGCTGTCGTCGAGGGCCTGCAGAAGCTCGGTCACAAGACCACCAGCGTCGTCGGCCCGCTCGGCGGCTGCCAGGCAATCTGGATCGACTGGGACAAGGGTACGCTGACCGGCGGCTCCGATCCGCGCAAGGACGGCTGCGCGCTCGGCTATTGAGACTCGATGCGCGAGGCGAGGTTCCTCACGCGATCAGGAAAAGTTGACGAAGGAACGGAGCTCATCGCCCCCGGTTAAGGGGCGATGAGCGGCGCAGGCGTGCGCTGCTTTCTTTAGAAAGCGGCGGAGGCCGACATGTCCGACAATTCAGGTTCCGGTTTCGATCGTCGCACCTTCATGGCGGGCACGGCGGCGAGCACGCTCGTTCCGATGACCGCGCGTGCGGCACCGCAAGGATCGGGAGCTGCTGCCGCGCCGGACCCGACGCTGCCGGTCGATGTGACATTGCGCGTGAATGGCGAGGACAAGCATCTTCGCATCGACGCACGTACCACCGTACTCGACGCGCTGCGCGAGCATCTCGGCCTCACCGGCAGCAAGAAGGGTTGCGACCACGGCCAGTGCGGCGCCTGCACGGTGCTGATCGGCGACCGGCGCGTGGTGTCATGCCTGACATTGGCCCTCGCCGTCGAAGGCCAGAACATCACCACCATCGAAGGCCTCGCAAGCGGCGATCGGCTGCATCCGATGCAGCAGGCTTTTGTCGATAACGATGCCTTCCAGTGCGGCTACTGCACGCCCGGGCAGATCATGTCCGCGGTTGCCTGTGTGAAGGAGGGGCACGCCGGCAGCGACGAGGACATCCGCGAATATATGAGCGGCAACATCTGCCGCTGTGCCGCCTATCCCAACATCGTTGCGGCCGTGAAACAGGCTGCGCCCGACATCATGAAAGGCTAGGCGCATGCGATCCTTTTTCTATTCCAAGGCCGGCGACGCCGCCGCCGCCGTCTCGCTGCTCGCCTCATCTGCTTCCGAGAACAACCCGCTGCCGCAGGCATCCGCGCAGCCGTTCGCCGGCGGCACGACGCTGATCGACCTGATGAAGCTTGACGTGATGCGGCCTGCTACGGTCGTCGACATCAATGCGCTGGCGCGGAGCTGGTCGGCGATCGACCTCGGAGGTGACAATCTGCGGCTCGGCGCGCTTGCAAAGATGTCCGATGTCGCCGCGAACCCTGGGGTCCAGCGCAACTATCCCGTCATCGCCAGTTCGCTGAAGCTGGCCGCCAGCCCGCAATTGCGCAACATGGCGACGCTTGGCGGCAACGTCATGCAGCGCACGCGCTGTAGCTATTTCCGCGACATTTCCTACGAGAATTGCAACAAGCGCAATCCGGGCTCCGGCTGTGCGGCGATGGATGGCTTCAACCGGATGCATGCCGTGCTGGGTACCTCCGACCAATGTATCGCGACCTATCCCGGGGATCTCGCTCAGGCTCTCATCGCACTTGATGCGACGGTCGAAATCACCGGAAAGTCCGGGACGCGCAGCCTGCCGTTTGCGCAATTGCACAAGCCGCCCGGCAATTCACCGGAGATCGAGACGAGGTTGCAGGCGGGCGAGCTGATATCGGCTTTCGCGGTTCCCGGGCGCTGGCCGCGCTCAGTGTACCTGAAGGCGCGCGACCGCCAGTCCTACGAGTTCGCGCTGTCGTCGGCTGCGATCGCGCTCGACGTGCAGGACGGCGTGATTCGTGACGCGCGCATCGCGCTCGGCGGCGTCGCCACAGTGCCGTGGCGTGCCCGCGAGGCGGAAGCGCTGATGAAAGGTCAGCGGTTCGACGATGGCCTCGCGCAGCGTGCCGCGGAGGCGGCCTTCACCGACGCCAGGGGCCGGCGGTACAACGCGTTCAAGATCGCGCTCGGCAGGCGTGTGATGGCTCGCGCGCTCCAGCAGGCCGTAACGATGGAGATCTGACCATGACCACTGCTGCTCCCGAGCCGAAGGCCAATATGGGCCAGCCGGTGCCGCGTTACGATGCCGTTGCGAAGGTGACGGGGAAGGCGGCCTACGGCTCCGACATGCCGCTCGCCAACCCGGTCTATGCCTTCCTGGTGACCAGCGCGATCGCCAAGGGTCGCATCGACAGCTTTGAGCTCGATGATGCCAAGCGGGTGCGCGGCGTGGTCGAGATATTCACGCATCAGAATATGCCGAAGCTGAATGAGTCGAAGCTGTTCTCCAACGGCGGCCATGCCGGGACCACGATCCAGCCAATGAAATCGGCCGACATCGCCCATGACGGCCAGATCGTCGCGGTGGTCGTTGCCGAGAGCTACGAAGCGGCGCGCGAGGCCGCCAATCGCGTCAAGGTCAACTACACCGCGCTGATGCCGGCGGCGACGTTCGATTCGCAGGGCACGACGGCGGCCGCCGCGAAGGGCCAGAACGCGATGTTCAAGGAAGACCCGAAGGTCGGCAACTTCGCGACGGCGTTCGACGAGGCCGAGGTCAAGCTCACCGCGTCCTACGAGACGCCGACACAGCATCACAATCCGATGGAGCTGTTCACGACGAGCTGCGTCTGGATGGGCGACAATCTGCTCGTCTATGAACCGAGCCAATATGTCTACGGCCTGAAGAACGGCGTTGCCGAACAGCTCGGCATCGATGCCGACAAGGTCCGCGTGGTCAATCCTTACGTCGGCGGCGGTTTTGGCTCGCGCGGATCGATGACGCCGCGCACCGCGATCATCGCCAGTATAGCGCGCCGGCTGAACCGCCCGGTCAAGCTGGTGCCGACGCGCGACCAGGGCTTTACCATTGCAACTTACCGAGCGGAGACGCGCCATCAAGTCCAGCTCGGCGCGAGCCGGGACGGCAAGCTCGTCGCGCTGCGTCATGAGGGAGCCGAGGTCTCCTCGCGTCCCGACGCCTATTGCGTCGGCGGCACCAAGACGACGACGCGGCTCTATGCCTGCCCTAATGTCGATAGCCTCGTCTCGATCGTGCGCGCCGACCGCAACACGCCTGGATTCATGCGCTCGCCGCCGGAGGTGCCTTATATGTTCGCGCTGGAGAGCGCGATGGACGAACTCGCAGTCAAGCTCGACATGGACCCGATCGAGCTGCGTCGCATCAACGACACCACGACCGAGCCGATCGGGGGCAAGCCCTACACGTCGCGATCGCTGATGGCCTGTTTCGACGAGGCTGCAAAGGCCTTCGGATGGTCGCAGCGCTCGGCCAGGCCGAAATCGATGGCGGATGGTGATTGGCTTGTCGGCTATGGCTGCGCTGCCACCTGCTATCCGACCCAGATGGGACCATCGGCGGCGCGCGTGCGCCTGCAGCGCGACGGCCGCACCCGCGTCGAGCTCGCCGGTCATGAGATCGGCACCGGCGCCTACACGGTGATCGCACAGGCTGCGGCCGAACGGCTCGGCGTGCCCCTGGAGAAGGTTGCCGTCTATATCGGCGACAGCGATTTGCCGCCGGCTCCGGTCGCGGGGGGCTCGAACTCGACCGCCAGCACGTGCTCGGCGGTGATGATGGTGTGCGACAAGGTGCGCCAGCGCCTGTTCCGCGCGCTGATGCCGAACGAAGGCCTCACCGACAGGGCCAAGGAGACCGTCGGCATGGGGCAGACGCAGGCGACGCAAGCTGCGGCTAGCGGTCAGCCGCTCGACCGCGAAAAGGCGTTCGATGCGCTTGGCGTCAGCGTGATCGAGGAGTATGGCGAGTGGAAGCCGGACGGCGCGCCGCCGGATGCCTTCGAGGCCATGCATAGCGGCCACGTTCGGTTGGTCGGCGGGCCCAGCCTGAAGGACGGAATCGCCTACGCTTTCGGTGCGGAATTCGTCGAGGTCAGGATCAATCGCTTCACCCATGAGATCCGCACGCCGCGCCTGGTCGGCGCCTTTGCCGCCGGCCGCATCATGAATCCGCGCACGGCGCGCAGCCAGCTCATGGGCGGACTGATCTGGGGCATGTCCTCGGCGCTGCTGGAGGCCACCGAGATCGACGAGCGCACCGCGCGTTACGTCAACGACAATTTCGCCGACTATCTCGTGCCGGTGAACGCGGATGTGCCTGATGTCGAGGTCATCTTGCTGTCCGAAGAGGATGACCGCATCAATCCCGCCGGTGTGAAGGGGCTCGGCGAGCTCGCCAATGTCGGCACCAATGCTGCGATCTGCAATGCGCTCTATCACGCGACCGGCCAGCGCATCCGCAAGCTGCCGGTGCGGCTTGAAAACATCGAGGCCTGATAAGGGCTGGTCACGCCCGGTGTGTTGCGCTAGACACCTCCCGCTCCAAACGGAAGGTGTCTTATGCAGCGTGCCCAGCGTGCACTCCTCACCCTCATGTCGGCGCTCGCGATTACCTTAATCGGCGTAGCGTCGGCATTCGTCTCCACCCCGGCATCGGCCCAGACCGCAGGAAAAACCATGACCACAGCTTCAGGCCTCGAGATCATCGACAGCGTCGTCGGCACTGGCGCCTCCCCAAAGTCCGGCCAGATCTGCGTGATGCACTACACCGGCTGGCTCTATGAGAACGGCAAGAAGGGCAAGAAATTCGACTCGTCCGTCGACCGCAACGAGCCGTTCGAGTTTCCGATCGGCAAGGGCCGCGTGATCGCCGGCTGGGACGAGGGCGTTGCCACCATGAAGGTCGGCGGCAAGCGTACGCTGATCATCCCGCCGCAGCTCGGCTACGGCGCGCGCGGCGCCGGCGGCGTGATCCCGCCGAATGCGACCCTGATGTTCGACGTGGAATTGCTCGGGGTGAAGTGACGGCAGGTACCAGCGCAAAACAAAAAGACCGGCCTTGCGGCCGGTCTTTTCGTTTTGATCCCGCGCGTCTCACTCAGTTGTGCGCTTGGCGTTCGCCGCGGCGCGATCGATCGCTTCCTTCGCGGCGTCCTTGGCGTCGCCCATGGCCTGCTGGCCCTTGCCCTTGATCTCCTGCACGGTGCCTTCGCCCTTCATGCGATCGGAACCCGTGGCTTCGCCAATGCCCTGCTTGGCCTTGCCGATCGCCTCATTGGTGGTGCCTTTGATCTTGTCGCTCGTGCTACCCATGAAAATCTCCCTATCTTGATTGAAAGGACAACGTTGGGCGCCTAAGAGCGTTCCGATTTTGGTATGGCTTGATGCCGCAGCTTTGGCTAGCTTGCGGCGCACGGAACCAATGGAAAGCAGACACATGAGCGGCCATGACCACACGCACTCCCATCATCACGATCATGACGATCGCTGGAAACATGACGGCGTGCGGGTGATCCCCGGCAACCAGCTCGATCCCAATGTTCCCTCGACGCCCGGCATGGACCGCAAGGCCGCGATCAATTTCGCGCGCGTCGGCGCGCAGAAATTGTGGGCGGGCACGGTCAGCATCAAGCCGGACGCGAAGACCGGCGCGCATCATCATGGCCATCTCGAGAGCATCATCTATGTGGTGAAGGGCAAGGCCCGCATGCGCTGGGGCGATCATCTCCAGTTCACGGCAGAGGCCGGCCCCGGCGATTTCATCTACGTGCCGCCTTACGTGCCGCACCAGGAGATCAACGCGAGCCCCGACGAGGTTCTGGAATGCGTGCTGGTGCGCAGCGACGGTGAGGCGGTCGCGATCAATCTCGACATCGAGCCGGTCGAGAAGCCGGAAACCGTGTTGTGGATCGACCCCGTCCACCGCGATCCGAACGAGACGAAGTGACCGGTCTGAGTTAGGCGCCGCGCTCGCAATAGCGAGCTTTCGGCAGGTTCGTCCCACATTCTCGATGTCATTGCCCGCCTTGTGCGCAATTGCGCACTGGGGCGGGCGATTCAGTATTCCAGAGACCGCGCGAGGATACGGAGAAGCCGCGGCGTACTGGATTCCCCGCCTTCGCGGGGAATGACAGAGGAGAAGGAAGCATCGCTCCAACACCTCGCGTTCGCAATGACGGAGAACGCGGCTGACGCTTTCGTCCATATCTGCTAGGCTTCGCCGGAGCCTGCATCAGACAAGGCGAGAGAGGTCACCATGGTGAAGCCCGATCATTCACTGCCGCGGCGGAGTCTGATCAAAGGAGCCGGTGTGCTCGGGGCAACGCTGGCTGGCGCACTGCCGCAGGCCCGCGCCGCCGATCAACTCGCCGACATCTGGTCCAGCGAATACTGGGCGAAAAAAGGCGACGTGCCCCTTTGGATGTACCGCAAGCGGCTCGGCGCGCCGAAGGCGGGCGAGGCGGCGCGGCCGGTCGTGGTGTTCGTGCACGGCTCCTCCGTCACCTCGCGGGTGTTCGATCTCAGCGTGCCAGGCAAGGGCGAATACTCGACCATGAACGAGTTCGCCCGCTACGGCTTCGACTGCTGGACGCTGGATCACGAGAACTACGGCAAGTCGGGGCGCACCTCCGGCAATTCCGACATCGCAAGTGGCGTTGAGGATCTGAAGGCCGCGGTCGAGGTGATCACGCGCGAAACCGGGCAGAGGAAATTCCATTTCGTGGGGGAGTCCTCGGGTGCGTTGCGTGCCGGCGCTTACGCCATGGTCGCGCCGGAACACATCGACCGGCTGGTGTTCGCCGCCTTCACTTACAAGGGCGAGGGCTCGCCGACGCTGGCCAAGCGCGCCGAGCAGGTCGACTATTACCGTACCCACAACATGCGGAAGCGCGACCGCGAAATGATCCGCTCGATCGCGACCCGCGACAAACCAGGGACCAGCGATCCCGCCGTCATGGACGCGCTCGCCGAGGTCGAGCTTCAGTTCGGCGATCAGATCCCGACCGGCACCTACCTCGACATGACGGCCAACCTGCCGGTGGTTGACCCGGAGAAGGTGCTCGCGCCGGTGCTCCTGCTGCGCGGAGAGTTCGACGGCATCGCGACCGTCGCCGATCTCGAGGCCTTCTACAACAAGCTGCCGAACGGCGACCGGCAGTTCGTCATCCTGCCGGGAACCGCGCATTCGGTGGTGCTGGCGATCAATCGGGCGCTGTTCTGGCACACCACGCGGGCGTTTTTGACGATGCCGACGCCGATCGCGACCTGACAAAAATGCACGCGGCCTGTCGGATTGCCGGCCGCGCCATCGTCCTCGGATCGGGACTCGCCCCGAAAGAGGAGTTTTTGTCCATGTCCAAGGTTGTGGTTCAACGGCGACGCCGAGGAAGCCGCAAATTTCTACGTTTCCCTGATGCCGGATTCGAAGGTTTTGAAGGTCCAGCGCAACGCCTCCGACAATCCGTCCGGCAAGGAAGGCTCAGTGCTCGTCGTCGAGTTCACATTAGGCGGACAGCGCCTCGTTGCGTTGAACGGCGGAATGAAGATGGAGTACACCCACGCCCTTTCGCTGTAGATCGATTGTGAGGATCAGGCGCAAGTCGACAGCATCTGGGAGGCCTTCCTCGCTCATGGCGGCAGGGAAGAGCAGTGCGGCTGGCTCAGGGATCGCTGGGGCGTGGCTTGGCAGGTGGTGCCGAAAGCGATGTTCCAGTTTCTCTCGAGTTCGGACAGGGCCGCCGCAAAGCGCGCCATGCAGGCCATGATGAAAATGGTCAAGCTCGATGTCGAAGCGCTGCGCCAGGCCTATGAGGGCAAGTCGGCGGCGTGACGGCGCGTTCGCGCCACATCCTGCCTGTCATCGCCCGACTTGATCGGGCGATCCAGTATGCCGCGGCGGTCGTGATGAAACCCGCTATCTCTGGAATACTGGATGCCCCGGTCGAGCCGGGGCATGACAACGGAGTTGGTAGCGCGCGACTACGCCGACAACGTCAAGCATCTCAATAATTGATCCGCAAGCCCAAGCCGCCGTGGATGGTGTTGCCGACGGGCTGCGGACCGAGCGTGCCGTTGGCGAAGAGGTCGACGATCCACCCTTGCGCAAAGCGGAAGCCGAGGCGGCCGCCATATTCGAACCAGCCTTGATTGCCCATGGTCGGCACCACCGTGCCGTTGCCGGTGACGGTGGCGACGATGCCGGAATGGGCGCCGAACGACTGCACCCAGCCGCCGTTGACGTTGGCCTCCACCGTGCTGCCGAACAGATGTGTCCACTGCCCGCCGAGCTTGACGAGACTGGTGCGGTCGGTACCGCCAGCGATCGTCGCATCGAACGGATTGAGCGCGACGGTCTGATCGCTGTAGCCGGACACCCGCTGCCACAACTGCCAGAACTCGACGGAGGCCGCGACCTCGTCGCGCGGCGACACCCGGGTGATCCAGCCGGCCCGGCCGTAGACGGCATAGTTCGAGCTGTCGGTCGAGCCAGTCACGGTGACTGCGCCGAGGCTCGTCTGATAGTTGCGGGTGTAGCGCACCTTCTCCCAGGGCGTGAGCACCGTGCCGATGTCGAAGAACGGGCGTGACGAGCCCCAGTCGGTGAAATCGTAGCGCAGCGCAAAGGCGCCGATCGGCGCGCTGGTGACGTGGTAGCCGCCCTCATTGTATTGAGTGTAGGCGAGGCCTGCGAGCAGCGACAGGTTGCTGGTGAGCTCCTTGCGGCCGTGGACGCCGGCGGAGAACGACCCGGCCGAGCCGAACGCGCTGATGCAGTCGCTGCAATTGACCTGCTCGTTGACGCCGAGCAGCACCGAGCCGAGCACCCGGTTGGTGATCATCTGGTTGAAGCGCTGATTGGCGAGGTCGCCGATCGAGCCGGCGCTGGAGTCGGCTCCGGTCGGCCCAGTGCCCGGACTGTTCGTCGTCGGTACTGGCGACGGCGATGGCGACGGACTGGGGGAGGGCGTGGGTGTCGGCGTCGACGTGGGTGTCGATGTGGGCGTCGGGGTCGGTGTCGATGTCGGCGAGCAGACGTTATCGGAGTTGCAGGTTTGCGCTGCCGCAGCCGGTTGCAACTGCGTTGTGAGGAGTGCAAACGACGTGGCCGCAGTCAGTGCAGCCGAAAAGATGGCATTGCGGATCGTGAGCTTCGCCATCGTCACCGTCCGCACAGCATGCCGTCGTCATGGACGGCGGGCGTGATGGTCGGCGCAGCGTCGGCGTATTGGTTGACCGAGCACAGGCCGGCAGCAGCCGTGCAGGTCGCCGCAAAGGTCCAGGGCGGCGAGTTGGTCTTGGTGATCGTGGAGCGGCCGCCCGTCGAGGTGATGATCGCGGTGTCGCCCGGCTGGGTGAGTTGAACACACTGGAAGCCCAGCGTGCAGACGCTGGCCGCGCCCTCCTGCAAGACGACCACGGAGCGGCCGCGTTGCGAGAGGATGTCCAGCGTGGTGCCGCGCACGCCGATGGTCGCGAGCGGCGTCGTGATCTTGTAGGCGGCCTTTTCAGAATGTCCGGTGACGAAACGGAATGCGCCGGTGGTCATGCGGATCGCGACGTCGCGATAGCTGTGCTCGTCATTGAAGACCGTGCGGTCGAGCTTGAGCGTGGCGCTCGGCCCCAACGACAGATTGGTGCTGTCGGCCATGACGAAGCGCGCCGCGCTGTCGGCGCCGGTGCGCACGGTCTCGTCGCGCAGCATGCCGTCGCCGACGTTGATCTGTGTCGCTGTCGCCGCGACGCGAACCACTTCGTTCTGGATCACCACGGCTTCGCCGACGCGCGTCTGAGCTTGTGCGGCGACGTGTATCGGCGCGTCTGCGGCGGACGCCGCGTAAGGGAGAGCCGAGAACAATGCCGGAAGAAGTATACGAATTCGCAAATTCATATCATGGCCGATCGATGTGTCCTGTATCGTACCGGATCGCGCTCGCTTGCGATGTGGTATAATTATCACAAGTAGCGCAGCACGAGCGTCACGGTTAGTGACAGCTGCGACAGAATGCGTTCAATGCGCTGAGCAAAGATATTTTTCTTCGCGGTGAAGCAGATTTGCCACGCAAAACATCCCCACAACGACAGCGCGAAGTGACTGTTGCGTCGCCTATGTCGCGTAGCGCAGTTATCACTGTCGTTATTTTCCTGGTTGCGCATCTTGCGCTTCTGATCGGCGTCTCCACGCCGGACAAGTTCGTGTTCGACGAGGTGCACTACGTGCCGGCTGCGCGGCAGATGCTCGAGCCGGTCATGCCGAAACCCGTGCTCAATCCGATGCATCCGCCGCTGGCAAAGGAGCTGATAACGTTGTCGATCGCGATCTTCGGCGACAATTCACTGGGCTGGCGCTATCCGGCAACGCTGTTCGGCGCACTCGCGGTCGTCGCAGTCTATCTTTGCGGCCTGGCGCTGTTCTCGGCCGAAGGCCCCGCGATCGCGGCGGCGCTGATCGCCTTCTTCAACCAGATGCTGTTCGTGCAGTCGCGCATCGCGATGCTCGACATCTTTGCGCTTGCCTTCGGCCTGCTGGCGTCGGCGGCCTTCATGCATGGCTTTCGGAGAGAGCGGCCGCACCGGTTGTTTGCGCTGGCCGGCGGATTGTTCGGTCTTGCCGCCGCCTGCAAATGGAGCGGCCTGTTTCCGCTCGCGGCCTGCATCGTCATCGTCGCGGCGATCCGTTTGATGCAGAGCTGGCACACGCTGTTTGCCGACGCGAAGCCGACCGACTGGTATCGCCCCGACCTCTGGCCCGATTTCAGGGCGCAGCACTTTGCACTTTGCTTCGTCACGCTGCCGGTGGTGTTCTATCTTGTGGCCTTCTTGCCGCTGTATGGACTATCGCCATCCGATCTGATCGAGGCCCAGCGGCGCATCTTCGCCGACAACACCACGACCGCGATTGCCGGCCATACCTATATGAGCTCGTGGCCGTCCTGGCCGTTTCTCGTACGCCCGGTGTGGTTTCTGTTCGACAAGGTCGGCGACGACCGGATTTCCGCGGTCGTCTTCCTCGGCAATCCCTTGGTGCTGTGGCCGGCACTGCTCGCGCTGGCGGTCGTTTTGCGCGACTTCATCGTCACGCGCCGCTGGGATGCGTTCCTCATCTCGGCATTCTATTTCGGCCCGTATCTCGCCTGGGCACTGCTGCCGCGTACGCTCGGCTTCATCTACTACTATTTGCCGGCCGCAACCGCGTCCTCGCTCGCACTGGTCTACGTGCTGCGACGCGGCAAGATTCCGCCTTGGGTGCTGTGGGCCTATGTCGCGATCGCAGCCATCGGCTTCGCCGTCATGCTGCCGATCTCCGCGGCGTTCGTCGGCACCTCGATGCAGACCTTCAACCGGCTGATGCTTTTCCAGAACTGGATATGAAACCCGCCAGCCGCGGGCGCGGCGGGCGGGTTTTCGAACTGGATGCCGCCATCACTTCGAGGCGGTCGTCTTGGTTTCCATGTTCACGACCTGGACGCGACGGTTGATCGGGTCGGCGCCGTTCGCGGTGTCCTTCAGCTTGGTCTTGCCATAGCCGACGGTGACCAGATCGCTGCCGTTGAGGCTGTAGTTCTGCACCAGATACTTCTTGATGGTGTCGGCGCGCCGCTCGGACAGATCCTGGTTGAAGGGATCGCTGCCGATCGCGTCGGTGTGGCCGGCGACCACGAAGGTCGAGCCCTTCAACGCCGGATCGGAAAGTGCCTTGCCGAGCGCCTGCACCGAGGCCACCGAAGTCTTGGCGATGTTGGCCGAGTTGTAGTCGAACTGGATCTCCAGATCGATCTTCGGCTTGCTGGCCGCGAGCTCAGCGATCTGATCGCGCTCGTCCATCGAGAGTGAACGGGTCTGACGGTTGCGCACGGTATTCAGGAAGCTCGCCTCCTTGGCCCGATCCGCGGTCTCGGTCTGCGGACCGGTGGACAGGCCGCGGGTCAGGGGCTTCGACTTCAGCGCATTCAGGATCTCGTTGGCGGTGATGTTGTTGTCGCCGGCGAGTGCCAGGCCTGCCGTCAGCGACAGCGCGGCCGAAAGGGTAATCGCCTTTAATCCGAAAAGCTTGTTGAAATGGGTCATTGTCTGAAATCCTCGCTGTGACGCCTGATAGCGATTTGATGCTGCGAGCCTAGGTCCGGTTCAAACACCCTGATGTGATGCGTATCACATTCAGAAATGGACTGATCTCGATCCTCATTCTAGCGCCGGAGCCGGCCAGCATCCAATCGCATGTTGGTTGGTGGCGGCGACCTACACCGACTAGAGAGGGACTCTTCGTTGGTCGGGAAGCACGCCTGTCTCTTTCGAGCTTCGAAAAAGCGCGGCTGATCGGCCGTTGACTATTTTGGATCGTTTGCGGCGCCAGGACTCGGGCCCGCTGGACTCCTCGCGCCGGCGGGTCCATTCTTTCTGCTATTGCTCGTCCTTTCTGCCATTGCTCGTCACCCGCCGTTATTGCCGCTGTGTCAGCAGCCCGAAAAGTAGACGTCGCAGCGTCGTCCAGCTCGGTTCGAGCAGCAGAAATCCCCGAGTGATCCAGATCACAGTGGTTGGCCGTGGACTGGATCAGATTGCTGTTATCGGATCGGCTCAAGTCGATCCGAGGGCAGCGAGGAAGTTTGGATCAGGGGAGAATGATCATGCGCTTCTTGTTCGCAGCAATTTCAATCGCAGCATTTCTCGTCAGCGGCAACGCAGCCTTCGCCGACAAGCGCGTCGCCTTCGTGGTCGGCAACGCCGCCTACAAGAATGTCCCGCAGCTCCCCAACCCGGCGATCGATTCCAAGGCGATGGCCAGGGTGCTGCGCAATGTCGGCTTCGATGTCGTCGAGGGCTCCAACCTCACCCGCGACGCCATGACGGCAAAGCTCCTGGAGTTCGGCAAGAAGAGTGAAGGCGCCGACGTGGCCGTGTTCTTCTATGCCGGCCACGGTATCGCAGTGAACGGCGTCAATTACCTGTTACCGATCGACGCCGACCTGAAATCCGAGATGGACGTCAAGCTGGGCGCGGCGATCAATGTCGACGTCACGCTCGAGCAGACCATGTCGGATGCCAAGGTGAAGCTCGTGTTCCTGGATGCCTGCCGTGACAACCCGTTTGCGGCAAAGATTCGTTCGGCCAAGGCGACGCGCTCGGTCAACGTGCAGACCGGCCTTGCCGAGATGAAATCGGGCGAGGGTACGCTGATCGCGTTTGCCACCGGCCCTGGCCAGACCGCTCTCGATGGCGAAGCCGGCACCAACAGTCCGTTTACCCGCGCGCTCGTGGCCAACATTGCCCAGCCCGGCCTTGAGATCCAGCAGGCGATGACCAAGGTCCGTGCCCAGGTCAGCGACGAGACCAACAAGGGGCAATTGCCCTGGGGGCACACCAACCTCACCGGCAACGTCTATCTCAATCCGGTGGGTGTGCCGGCTGTCGCGGAGGGCGATGGCCCGAGCGCATCGGCATCTGCTTCGACCAAGCAGGGCTCCGACGTCGAGCTCGAGTTCTGGCGCTCGATCAAGGATTCCAACAAGGTGGAAGAGCTCAACGCCTATCTCACCAACTATCCGAACGGCACGTTCAAAGCGATTGCCCTGGCTCGCATTGCGGCGTTGCAGGACGGTCCTTCGAACACCACGCGCAACCTGACGGCCGGGGTCGATCCCGCCACCTTTACCGAGGAAGCCAGTCAGGTCACCGAAGACCAGATCGGTCTCGACAAAAATCAGCGCCGCGACGTGCAGCGCCGCCTCACCGGGCTCGGTTTTGACGTCAAGGCGACCGGAAAGTTCGACGAAGAGACCCGCTCTGTGATCAAGCGCTGGCAGGCGGCGCGTGGCTATCCCGCCACCGGCTACCTCAACAAGTTGCAGCACAAGGCCCTGCAGTCGGAGATTATCTCGACCCGCTCTGCCTCCTCCGAGTCGGCGGACGAGGAGCCAGCGCGCAGGCGCTCCTCCGGTGGTGGTGGTCGACGCTATTATAGTAGTGGCGGCGGCGGCGGGGGAGGCCCGATGGGCGGCCCCGGCGGCCTCTTCGGCGGCATGATGGGCGGATTGTTCGGCCGCCGCTGACAGGCAAACAGGCGAAGCAAAGGCGGCCCGATCCGGGCCGCTTCTTCGTTTTGGCAACCTTGCTCGACGATGGTCGCAAAGCGGTCGTCGCGCGGCCCGGCTGCGAACAAGAAATCGGCCAGATGGGCGCTTAGCAAACTCCCTCACCCCAGAACAAACGCTGGCCACGCGAAGGGAGCCGGTTCCGAACAGTGCCAAGGCCGAGTGAGTATCAGTTCTATCGTGGCGGCCCGCCGGATCGGACGACTTCGCAGAGTTCAATGCCCATCTACATTGGCGCGGCGATGATCGCCGTCGCGATCCTGCTATCGACACTGGTCACAGGTCTCACCAATCGCTATGTCGGCTTGGAAGGCGTGACCGAGGACAATATGTGGCTGGTCGACCGCCTGACCGGCAGCGTGTATCGCTGCCAGGCGACCGACCGCGGCAGGGCCGCCTGCGAGCCTGATATCGCGACCGGCAGCGTCGGCGACCGCGCCAAGGGATCGAAGCGCGGCCCTTGAGCCGGGCGCACCGGCGTTCGTGCCGGGTCCGGCCGCGCTGTCAGCAGGTGGCAGTGCGGCTTTTTCTTTGCCGTTGTTTCTTTGCCTCCTTGCGAATCCCGCTACATTGCGCTCGCAATGCCCCGCACACCCAAACCACTCCCGCTTCAGACGTCACAGGCGCGGCAGATCTGGCTGCACGCGCAGCGGCTCGACACCCGCGAGCCTTTCGGCGTGGGCGCACAAGCGGTCGCCGATGCCATCGCCCATCTGGGCTATGTGCAGATTGACACCATCAACGTCATCGAGCGCTGTCATCACCACATTCTCTACAGCCGTATCCCGTCCTATCGCCGGGCCGATCTGCGCCACGCCCAGAGCGTCGACAGGAGCGTGTTCGAATACTGGACGCATGCGCTGTCTTATGTGCCGACGAGCGACTTCCGCTTCTTCCTGCCAGCAATGCGCGAGCACCGGCGCGACGGACACAAATGGTATGCGTCGGTGACACCGGCCGACATGCGCAAGGTGATGCGGCTGGTGCGAGCCGGCCCGCTGACGATCCGCGACATCGAGGACGACGTCCTCACCGAGAAGGAGCATCTGTGGCAGAGCCGCAAGCCCTCGAAGCGGGCGCTGCAACTCGCCTTCTACACCGGCGTCGTCACGATCAGCGAACGCCAGGGCATGCTCAAGACCTATGAGCTGATGACGCGCCATTTCGGTTGGGACAAGCTCCCGAAGCCGGCCTCCGCGAAGGACAGTATGAACTACCTGCTCGACCGCGCGCTGCGGTCGCAAGGGCTCGTGAGCCTCGATTCGATCTGCCATCTCGACGCGCCCAGCAAGAGGGCGGTGGCGCGCCTGATCGCATCACGGGTCCGACGCGGCGATCTCGTGCCGCTCGCCTTGGAAGGTGCGGGCAAGCAGGAGCATTGGGCAGCGCCGTCAGCGCTGGAGCCCGGCAAGGGCGCGCCGCCGGATCTCGTGCACATCCTCTCGCCGTTCGATCCCCTGATCATCCAGCGCAAGCGCACCAACCTCATCTTCGGCTACAATCACCTCTTTGAAGCCTATGTGCCGAAGGCCAAGCGCAAGCTCGGCTATTTCGCGCTACCCGTGCTCGTCGGCGACGAGATCGTCGCCGCGCTCGATTTGAAGGCCGACCGGCAGAACAAGAAAGTCCTGATGCAGAAATGGACCTGGGTCGGCAACGGCAAGAAGACGGCCGGCCGCAAGGAGCTTAAGCACAGGATCGAAGATGAACTCGATCGTTTTGCCTGCTTTCAATTGGCGGAGCAGGATGCGGGTTCGTAGTCGGGTAGGGTGGGTTAGCGAAGCTAACCCACCACTTCAGCTTCCGCGTGGACGAACCGCGGTGGGTCACGCCTTTGGCTAACCCATCCTACGCAGCGCAACGAGGCGGTCGATCCAGGCGCCAAACACAATACCGATCGCGTAGGCGACGATATTCCACAGCGAAAAGATACGCCCCAGGAGCAGCGCGCCGGCGGTCGTGAGGCGGAACGCATCGAGCCAGGGCGTATGCACCAGCCGGGACAGTTCGACGACGATCGCAATCGCTGCCGCAATGACCGCAACTCGCGTCCGCGTCAAGCGCGGCAGCACGGCTGCGACCAGGAAAAACACCATGGTCGCCCAGAGCAGCGAGCCGCCATATTTCACGATGAAGGCCGGCAGCCCAAGCGGAAAACCGTACCAGCGCAGGGAGAGGCCGCATGCGATCACGATGAGGGCGAGGGCGGCGCGGGTCAGCGGCACCCGCAACGGCGCAACAGGGTTGGTCGATTGCGTACCATGCATTGCTCGCTCCATTGACTCTTTCGCCGCGATGCTCAAAACCGCCCTCAGGCTGAGAAAAGCAACAAACTAGGGGGGACGCCATGAGCCAGACCACCACCATTACCGGTTCCGCAAACACCGCCAAGAACCCTAACAAGAGCGCGATTGAGACCTCGACCATCCGCGCCATCTCCTGGCGCCTGATTCCATTCCTGGTGCTGGCTTACTTCTTTTCCTACCTCGATCGCGTGAATCTCGGCTTCGCCGCGCTGACCATGAATGCGGAATTGAAGTTCACGCCGCTGATCTTCTCCTGGGGCGCCGGCATCTTCTTCATCGGCTATTTCATCTTCGAGGTGCCGAGCAACCTGGCGCTGGAGAGGTTCGGCGCGAGCCGCTGGATCGCCCGCATCATGGTGACCTGGGGCATCATTTCGGCGCTGATGGCGACGGTCAACGGCGTCACCAGCTTCTACGTCCTGCGCTTCCTGCTCGGTGTCGCCGAAGCTGGCTTCTTCCCCGGCATCATCCTCTATCTCACCTATTGGTACCCAGCCGAATATCGCGCGCGCTTCCTCGCGGCCTTTGCCATCGCGGTGCCGGTGTCGACCGTGATCGGCGCGCCGATCTCGGGCCTGCTGCTCGGGCTTGACGGTGTGCTGGGCTTGCAGGGCTGGCAGTGGCTCTTCATCATCGAGGGCGTGCCGTCGGTGCTGCTCGGCATCGTCACCTGGTTCTATCTCACGGACAAGCCGGAGAAGGCGGACTGGCTGTCGGCCGAGCAGAAGGCGTGGCTCAAGGCCAGGCTTGATTCGGAAGTGGCGGCCAAGCAGGCTGTGAAACACCTCTCGCTCGGCGAAGCCTTGTCCTCACCGAAGGTGATTGCACTCAGCCTGATCTACTTCGGCTTCGTTGGTGCGCTCTACGGCATGCAGTTCTGGCTGCCGCAGATCGTGAAGGCCTTTGGCCTCACCAATGCGCAGACCGGCTTCGTCACCGCGATCCCGTATTTGTTCGGCACTATCGCGATGATCCTGTGGGCGCGGCATTCCGACGCCACGCGCGAGCGCGTGATGCATGTCGGCGCGCCGCTGCTGCTCACCGCCGTCGCACTCGGCGTCTCCTCCTATCTCACCGATCCCACCCTGACGATGGTGGCGCTGACGGTGGCCGCGATCGGCGTATTCTGCTGCTTCGGCGTGTTCTGGACCCTGCCGACCGCCTGGCTCTCCGGCATGGCGGCCGCCGGCGCGATCGCTCTGATCAACTCGATTGGTAACCTCGCCGGCTTCGCCGGGCCCTATCTGATCGGCTGGGTCAAGGAAGCGACGGGCCAGACCTCGACCGGCCTCCTGGTCCTGGCGATCCTGCCTCTGATCGCCGGCATCCTGGTGTTTGTCGGCGGCCACGAGAGCGAGCACGAGTTTGCCGAAGGGGGGCGGTGAGGGGCCGCTTATCAAGTCATTCCGGGGTGGTGCGCAGCACCGAACCCGGAATCTCGAGATTCCGGGTTCGCGCTTCGCGCGCCCCGGAATGACTCCCGACGTGACGTAGCTTCTCGCGCGCCGCTTACGCGACCAGACGTCACACCAAAGCTAACCCTTTGACCGATTTTACCTCCTTACCATCCCTTAACGATCACGCTTTCCTGATGACTGACGATTATTGACTTTTATCAGTGATTAGTCGACATTTCTCCGGAACACAGCCGCAGGAGTGTCCGATGTTCGTCCGGTCGATTTTGTCGAGCTATTCCAGGCTCTTGGCAGGTGCTTCGCTGGCCCTGATGGCCGTGGCACTGGCCGGATGCAATGACACCGTGGCGCAAAAAGCCGAGCCGCCGCGGCCGGTGCTGGTCGCCAACGCCCATTACGAGGCCGACACGCCGGAGCGCAGCTTCGTCGGTACCGTCAGGCCCCGGATCGAGAGCGACCTCGGTTTCCGCGTCGCCGGGAAGGTCGCCAAGCGCCTGGTCGAGGTCGGGCAGACGGTCGAAGAGGGCCAGCCGCTCGCGACACTGGATGAAGTTGATCTGAAGCTCCAGGCGGAGCAAGCCGTGGCCGAGCAGACCGCTGCGACCGGTGTGCTCGCTCAGGCCGCCGCCGCCGAGCAGCGCGCCAAGGATCTGAAGGCCAAGGGCTGGACCACCGACGCGCAGATGGATTCAAGCCGCGCCGCCGCCGACGAGGCCCGCGCGCGATTGAATCGCGCCGAGCGCTCGGTCGAACTGACCAAAAATTCCCTTTCCTACGCGACGCTCAATGCCGACGCCCGCGGCGTCGTCACCGCAACGCTGATCGAGCCCGGCCAGGTGGTCGCCGCGGGCCAGGCTTCGATCCGTGTCGCCCGCTTTGCCGAGAAGGAAGCGGTCGTCGCGATCCCTGAGACGCTGGTCGGGCGCGCCAAGTCGGGCGTCGCCAGCGTCACTCTTTGGTCGGAGCCGAACAAGAAGTACGTCGCCAGGCTGCGCGAGATCGCGCCTGCTGCCGATCCCGCCACGCGGACCTACCTTGCTAAATTCTCGCTGCCGGAAGCTGACGACAAGGTCGCGCTCGGCATGACGGCGACACTGACGCTGTCGGATGCCGCGACCGAGCGCGTTGCGCGGCTGCCGCTGTCGGCGCTGTTCAACGAAGGCGGCAAGCCGTCCTTCTACGTCGTCGACGACAACGGCGCGGTGACGCTGAAGCCCGTCGTGGTCAAATCCTACGAGAGCAACGACGTCGTCATCGCCAGTGGCGTGGAAGAGGGCGCGAAGATCGTCGCGCTCGGCGTGCAAAAGCTAGATCCGAACCAGAAAGTCCGGATCGTGTCCTCGCTTTCTTTCTGACGACGGAACGAGCATGACCCCGGTTTTAAGGGGCATGCTCAAACAATAGAGAGTTCCGTCATTGCGAGGTGAGTTTCGGCCGTCGCGCGAATGCGACGGAGGAAGCGGCGAAGTGATCCAGAACCTGCCCAGCCCCCTGGATCGCTTCGCTACCTCGCAATGGCGGGTTTCAACAGGTGGTTGGAAATAGGTCACCTCTGGAGAGTGCGATGAAGCGCTTCAACCTTTCGGCCTGGGCCGTCAGCCATCCGACGCTGGTCCTGTTCCTGATGATCGTGCTCGGCGTCGCCGGCTTCTTCTCCTATCAGAAGCTCGGGCGCGCCGAGGATCCGTTCTTCACGGTGAAGGTAGTCAACGTCTCGGTCATGTGGCCGGGCGCGACCGCGCAGGAGATGCAGACCCAGGTCGCCGATCCCATCGAGAAGAAGCTTCAGGAGCTGCCCTATTTCGAGAAGGTGCAGACCTACTCGAAGCCAGCTTTCACCGCGATGCAGGTGACCTTCCGCGACAACACGCCGCCGAAGGACGTGCCGTATCTTTTCTATCTCTTGCGCAAGAAGCTCGTCGACGTTCAGGGCCAGTTGCCGTCGGGCATTCTCGGACCCGTCGTCAACGATGAGTTCTCCGACGTCGATTCCATTCTCTACATGATGACCGGCGACGGCGCCGATTATGCGCAGCTGAAGAAGACCGCTGAGGGTTTCCGTCAGCGCCTCCTTAAAGTTCCCGGCGTGACCAAGGTCGACGTCTACGGCACGCAGGACGAGCGCATCTATGTCGAGTTCTCGCACGCCAAGCTCGCAACCCTCGGCATCACGCCGCAGGCGCTGTTCGATTCGCTTGCCAAGCAGAACAACGTGACCCCCGCCGGCACGGTCGAAACGTCGTCACAGCGCGTGCCGCTGCGCGTCACCGGTGCGCTCGATGGTGCCAAGGCTGTTGCCGAAACGCCGGTCGAGAGCAACGGCCGCGTGTTCCGCCTCGGCGACATCGCGACCGTCACGCATGGCTATGTCGATCCACCCAGCTTCGTCGTGCGCCAGGAAGGCAAGCCCGCGATCGGTATCGGCGTCGTCACCGCCAAGGGCGCCAACATCCTCGAGCTCGGCAAGGACGTCGAGAAGGCGACCAGCGAGTTCATGAAGGCGGTGCCGCAGGGCATCGACGTCGAGCTGATCGCCGACCAGCCCAACGTGGTCGAGCACGCGGTCGGCGAGTTCGTGCATTCCTTCGTCGAGGCGCTCGCGATCGTCTTGTTCGTCTCTTTCGTCGCGCTCGGCTGGCGCACCGGCATCGTGGTCGCGCTGTCGGTGCCGCTGGTGCTCGGCATCGTCTTCATCGTCATGAACGCGATGTCGCTCGACCTGCACCGCATCTCGCTCGGCGCGCTGATCATCGCGCTCGGCCTTTTGGTCGACGACGCCATCATCGCGGTCGAGATGATGGTGGTGAAGATGGAACAGGGCTGGGACCGCATCCGCGCCGCGTCCTTTGCCTGGGAATCGACTGCGTTTCCGATGCTCACGGGAACGCTGGTCACGGCCGCAGGCTTCCTCCCCATCGGCTTTGCCAATTCGGCGGTCGGCGAATATGCCGGCAGCATCTTCTGGATCGTGGCGATCGCACTGGTCGCATCATGGTTCGTCGCTGTGATCTTCACGCCCTATATCGGCGTCAAGCTGTTGCCCAACATGAAGGTGCATCACAGCCACGATCCGCACGCGGTCTATGAGACGCGGATGTATCGCGGCCTTCGCGCCATCGTGCAGTGGTGCGTCAACCACCGTATCACGGTGGTGGTGGCGACCGTCGGCGTCTTCGTCGCCTCGATCGTCGGCTTCGGCCATGTGCAGCAGCAATTCTTCCCGCTGTCCGAGCGGCCCGAGTTGTTCCTCCAGCTCCGCCTGCCGGAAGGCACCGCCTTCAACGTCACCGAAAAGGCGGTGAAGGACGCCGAGAAGCTGCTGAAGGATGATCAGGACATCGCGACCTACACCGCCTATGTCGGGCAGGGCTCGCCGCGCTTCTGGCTCGGCCTCAATCCGCAACTGCCGAACGAGGCCTTTGCCGAGATCGTCGTCGTTGCCAAGGGTGTCAAGGCGCGCGAGCGCGTCAAGGCCAAGATCGAGAATGCAGTGGCCGATGGTGCGCTCAACGAAGCCCGCGTCCGCGTCGACCGCTTCAATTTCGGTCCGCCCGTCGGCTTCCCCGTGCAGTTCCGCGTGATCGGACCTGATCCGCAAAAGGTGCGCGAGATCGCGTACCAGGTGCGCGACGTCATGCGGCAGAATAAGAACGTCAAGGACGTGCAGCTCGACTGGAACGAGCAGTCGCCCTATCTCAAGCTCGTCGTCGACCAGGACCGCGCGCGTGCCATGGGCCTCACTCCGCAGGAGGTCTCGCAGTCACTCGCGATGCTGATCTCCGGCGCACAGGTGACGACCGTGCGTGACGGCATCGAGAAGGTCGGCGTGGTCGCCCGTGCAATCCCGTCCGAGCGGCTTGATCTCGCCCATGTCGGCGATCTCACCATCACCTCGCGCAATGGCGTTGCGGTTCCGCTCCAGCAGATCGCCAAGATCGAGTATTCCCACGAGGAGCCGATCCTGTGGCGGCGCAACCGCGACATGGCGATCACCGTGCGCTCCGACGTCGTCGACGGCGTCCAGGCGCCCGACGTGACCAGCCAGATCACGCCGAAACTGCAACAGATCAAGGACTACCTCGAGCCGGCCTACCGCATTGAGCCGGGTGGCGCGTTCGAGGAATCCGCCAAGGGCAATGCCTCGATCTTCATCCTCTTCCCGGTGATGGTCATGGTGATGCTGACGCTGTTGATGATCCAGCTTCAGAGCTTCTCGCGCCTGATCCTGGTGTTCCTCACCGCGCCCCTCGGCATCGTCGGTGCGTCGCTCGGGCTCAACGTCGCCAACCAGCCTTTCGGCTTCGTGGCGCTGCTCGGCCTGATCGCGCTCGCCGGTATGATCATGCGCAACACGGTCATCCTGGTCGACCAGATCGAGACCGACGTCTCCCATGGCCTGACCCGGCGCGAGGCGATCGTGGAGGCGACCGTCCGGCGTGCACGCCCGGTGGTGCTGACCGCGCTCGCCGCGATCCTTGCCATGATCCCGCTGTCGCGCTCGGCGTTCTGGGGCCCGATGGCGATCACCATCATGGGCGGATTGTTCGTTGCGACCTTCCTGACGCTCCTGTACCTGCCGGGCCTCTATGCCCTCTGGTTCCGCAAGAGCCTCGACGAGGCTGGAACTGCCGAGCAGCCGGAAGCTGCACCGCAGCATGGCAGCGATGCCGAGCCAGCATTTCCGCTTGCTGAAGCTGCTGAATAAATGAAGAGTGAGTTTTGACGAGTCTCGACAGATGACACTGGTTTCGGAACATATCGAAGGCGACACCCGGGAGCGTATCCTCGAGGTGGCCGAGCGGCTGTTCCGCCAGATCGGCTACCAGAAGACCACTGTCGGCGACATCGCCAAAGAGCTGCGGATGAGCCCGGCCAACGTCTATCGCTTCTTCGAATCGAAGAAGGCGATTCATCAGGCCGTGGCGCGCTCGCTGATGGGCGAGGTCGAGCTGGAGGCGCATCGGATCGTGGCTCAGCCCGGCCCGGTGCGGGACCGCTTCCGTCAGCTTCTGACGACCATCCATCGCATGAACACCGAGCGTTATGTCGGTGATTCCAAGCTGCATGAGATGGTCGAGATCGCGATGCAGGAGGACTGGGACGTCTGCGTCGCCCATATGGAGTGCATCGCCGCGATCATCGGCCAGATGATCGCACAAGGTGCCGCCTCCGGCGAATTCGAGGCGCCAGACCTCCAGCTGGCCTCGCTTTGCGCCTGCACCGCGATGATGCGCTTCTTCCACCCTCAGATGATCGCCCAGTGTGCCACCAAGCCGGGCCCCACGATCGATCAGATGATCGATTTCGTCATCGCAGGCCTGTCGCCGCGTCACTGAAGCGTGGTGCAATTGCTCCTATGAGCAAGCTGAACGTCATGATGGGGTCGGTCTTGCGGACCTCGCCGGAATGACAGGCGATTGGCGCGCAACACGGACCAGCAAACTCCGTCATTGCGAGCGCAGCGAAGCAATCCAGAAATCCCGCCGCGGAGACAGTCTGGATTGCTTCGCTGCGCTCGCAAGCAATGACGAGATCGTTGCGCGCGCGTCCCATACTCTCGCTGTCATCGCCCGCCTCGTGCGCAATTGCGCACTGGGGCGGGCGATCCAGTATTTCAGAGACAGTGACGTACACGGAGAAGCTGCGGCGTACTGGATTCCCCGCCTTCGCCTTCACGGGGAATGACAGTGGTTATGTGGAAGTACGTTGCGCGCAATGACGGCGTCTGTTGAGCCAAGTCCCGTAATGACACGCCGCGTGAAGAGTTCCTTCACCATATGCATTGACGAGGCGTTTACCTCTTCGCGTGAGGTCGCATTTACCAACGCGCCCGATCGCACCGTGAAAACAACTGCGATTGCTTGAGTGTAGCGTACGCGCAACGTCGATTAACTCCCCGGCAACCTAAATTAGATAACAACAAAAAGGATCGAATTGCACGGACGCACTGCGTTCGATCTTCTCTAGCGTAAGCGTTGCGTGAGCGTATCGATGTTTGTGTTGCGTAACCATCCGAAGGGCGCGCGGTTCGCGTCCTTCGGCATCGGTCTCTGCATCTTCGCATTGATGCCGAGAGAGACCGGATATCAGGACATTGCTTCGCTGCTGGCGCGCCAACCCGGCGTCGCCGAGCGTTGGCAGAGGCAGGTATTTTCCGCGGCGTCCTCGATCCAGCTCGCCACCTACACCTTTGCCCGTCCGATCGGAACCTCGGTTCCGCAGAGCGCCAGCTACCGCCTCGCGAGCCTGGACGATCGCGACGTCACGGGCAGCATCTCGCGCAATCCGGCGCTCCAGACGCCGCCGCGCTATCAGGCCGCCGATTTTCCGCGCGTGGATCGCACGCTAAAGGGCGACCGTCTCGCGACGGCCACCCCCGCGCCGGCTGAGCCGGCCGCGCCGTCCGCGGCGCCCGCCGTGCAGGATCCCGCCACATCGAACAGCTCGGTCTTTGGCGCCAAGACGGCTGCGTTGCCGCAGGCGATGTCGCCGGAGTCCGCGGCCGCGCTTGATCCCGAACTCGAGGAGGCGCTGCGCGCGCCGCCGCTGCCGCAATATTCGGGCGCGCCATCGGCAAGCGACACGGCGCTGCCGCTTGCGGGCCAGCCGCTCAACGATTTGAAGGGAGTCCCGGCCGCGCCGGCGCGCGATCCTTTCGGCGTCAAGACGTCGAACCTGTTCTTCGGCAGCTCGTCGCTCGGCGGGAGCCTCGAGAGCATGGAGAGCTGGCAGCCGGGCGCCGAGCCGCTGATCGTGATGCCGGACCCCGACATGAAGGTGATGGCCTCGCTGCCGCCGCCGTCGGAGGAGGTCGCAACGGCAACCGAGAGCGGCGAGAGCGTTGCGCCCAAGGGCGAGGTCAACGCCGACGACCAGCGCGTCAGGTCGCCGGCCGAACGGCTCGCCCTCGACGAGAAGTCGCGCGCCAAGTCAGAGAAGTGCCTGGCTGAAGCCGTGTACTTCGAGTCGCGCGGCGAGGCCGTGCGTGGCCAGATGGCGGTTGCGCAGGTGGTGATGAACCGCGTGTTCTCCGGCAAATATCCGGACACTGTCTGCGGGGTGGTCTATCAGAACAAATACCGCCACTTCGCCTGCCAGTTCACCTTCGCCTGCGACAACAATCCCGACGTGATCCGCGAGCCCGACATGTGGGAGCGCGCCAAGAAGATCGCGAAAGCAACGCTCGACGGTCAGATCTGGCTGCCCGAGGTCGGCAAGTCGACGCACTATCACGCCTATTGGGTGCGCCCGTCCTGGGTCGCCGAGATGAAGAAGATGTACAAGTTCGGCGTGCACACCTTCTACCGGCCGCGCGCCTGGGGCGACGGTAGCGAGGAGCCAAGCTGGGGCACGCCGGCGCAGACCGCCGCACTCTCAGCCGAGCTCGTGCTGGAAGCCAAGAGCTCGGCCGAGCTCGGCGCGTCCGAGCGGCGATAGCGCTCACGCCTCGATATCCAGCGCGCAGTCGAAGTTCGCCGCTGAGTGCGTCAGCGCGCCGGACGAGACGTAGTCGACGCCGGTGGCCGCGATCTCTGCAATCGAGCCCAGCGTGACACCTCCGGACGCTTCCAGCGCGACGCGGCCGGCCGCCAGTTTCACAGCTTCACGCAACGTGGTGGTATCCATGTTGTCGAGCAGCACCGCATCGGCAAGGCCAGCGTCCAGCACCTCGCGCAGTTGCGCCAGCGTGTCGACCTCGATCTCGATCTTCACGAGATGGCCGGCATGGCTGCGGGCGCGCTCCAGCACGGGGCGGATGCCGCCGGCGACTGCGATATGGTTGTCCTTGATCAGGATCGCATCATCCAGGCCGAAGCGGTGGTTGAAGCCACCGCCGCAGCGCACAGCGTATTTCTCCAGCGCACGCAGCCCAGGCGTGGTCTTGCGCGTGCAGCAGATCCGCATCTTGCTGCCTTCGGTCTGGCGGACGTAGTCGGCCGTCAGCGTTGCGATGCCGGAGAGCCGGCCAACGAAGTTCAGCGCGGTCCGCTCGGCCGTGAGAATGGCGCGAGCGGCGCCGGTGATCGTCAGCACGCGCTGTCCGGCCTTCACTTTCGCGCCATCGCGGACGTGGGCCTGCACTTCGACCGCGTCGGAGAGCTTTAGCAGCGTTGCCAGCGCCAACGGCAGTCCAGCGATCACGCCGGTCTGACGCGCGACCAGGATCGCGTGAGCCGTGTTGGCCTCGGGGATCGTCGCAAGCGAGGTGATGTCGCCGGCCCGACCGAGATCCTCGTCGAGTGCGCGGTGCACGGCCTCATCGATCGCGAGCGGCGACAGGAAAGCATCGGGATGGAGCAGGGAAGCTGGGGTCATGACAAGGGTCTCCGTCAGGCGATCATGGCTTGCGCCGCCCGCCGCGCAGGTTGTTCGGTCAGCGCTTCGGCGACCTCGATCGCCGCGGCGAGTGTCGTCATGGTTCGCTCTGCGAAGGCAGGCGCCTCGGCCGGATGGTCGGAGCGGAAATGCGCGCCGCGGCTCTCGTGCCGCGTGAAGGCGGATGCTGCGACGAGAAGCGCCGTGGTCGCCATGTTGCGAAGCGCAACGCTGCCGGCATCGCGTTCGAGCGCCGCGAAATATTGCACGGCCTCTGCAAGCCCGTTGTGATCGCGGATCACGCCGACATGCGCCGCCATCATGGCGCGCAGGCTGGTCTCGGCTCGCTTGTCGATGGCGGCATTGCGGGGCATCACCAGCGCTTCCGGCGGCCGGGCCGGTGAGGGGATTGCGCGGCCGGCGATGTCCTCCGCGATGCGCGCGGCATAGACGACGGCCTCCAGCAGCGAGTTCGAGGCGAGCCGGTTGGCGCCATGCGCGCCAGTCGACGAGACCTCGCCGCCGGCCCAGAGCCCGTCGATGGACGTGCGGCCGCGGGCATCCACCGCGATGCCGCCCATGTGGTAGTGCGCGGCGGGCGCAATCGGGATCGGCTTCGTTGCCGGATCGAGGCCTGCCGCGATGCAGCTTGCATGGACGGTCGGGAATCTTTCGGCGAAGCGCGCACCCAACGCTTCCCGCGCATCGAGGAACGCGCCGCGGCCTGCCGCGATCTCCGCGAACACGCCGCGCGCGACGATGTCGCGCGGCGCCAGCTCGGCGAGCGGATGGCGTGCCGTCATGAAGCGTTCGCCTTTGCCGTTGATCAGCGTTGCGCCTTCGCCGCGCAGCGCTTCGGTCGCAAGCGGCGCTGGATCGCGGCCGGACATGATGGCGGTCGGATGGAACTGAACGAACTCCGGATCGGCGATGACGGCTCCGGCCCGTGCCGCGATCGCGAGCCCTGATCCGCTTGCTTCCAGTGGATTGGTCGTGACGGCGTAGAGATGGCCGATGCCACCGGTTGCCAGAACCACTGCGGGAGAAGCGATAATGACGGGGCGTGCCGCCGGATTGCTGGCGTCGCGGAGCTGCAATCCGGTGACGGCGCCGTCCTCGGTCAGCAGCGCCTCGGCGACAAGGCCTTCGATCAGACGGATCGACGGCGTGCGCCGCACGGCCTCGCTGAGCGCCGCGATGATCGCCGCGCCCGCCATGTCACCGCGCACATGCACGATGCGCCGGGCCGAATGCGCGGCTTCGCGCCCCACGGCGAGCCTGCCCTCGAGATCGCGGTCAAAGGGGACGCCGTAGCTGAGGAGATCGTGAATGCGTGGCGCTGCTTCGCGTGCGATTCCGAGCGCGACGTCTTCATCGACGAGACCGCCGCCGACCGCGACGGTATCGGCAGCATGCGCCTCCGGGTTGTCGCCTTCGCCGACGGCTGCCGCGATTCCGCCTTGCGCCCAGGTGCTTGATGCGCCCTGTCCGAGCGGCGCGGCCGAGATCAGCGTCACGGGTCGCGGCGCCAGCTTTAGCGCACAGAACAGCCCGGCGAGGCCGCCGCCGACGATGACGACGTCGTCGGTGGTACGGGTGAGGTTGTGGATGGTGTTTGGCATGGCTGTCTCCATTCACTCAACTGTCGTCCCGGATCAGCGCTCACTTCGTTCGCTTGTCCGGGACGACGGCTTCGTGTGTTGCGCTAGTTCTTCAAATTGATCATCCGCTCGACGGAACGCCGGGCGCGTTCGGCGATGGCGGGATCTATCGTCACCTCCTCACTGAGCGTCAGCAGGCTGTCCAAAATGTTGGACAGAGTGATGCGCTTCATGTGTGGGCAGAGATTGCAGGGGCGCAACATCTCGACCTCGGGCAGCTCGGCGCGCACATTGTCGGCCATCGAGCATTCGGTGATCATGACGAGCCGCTTCGGCCGCTTCTCGCGCACCCAGTTGATCATGTGGGCAGTCGAGCCGGTGAAATCGGCTTCCGCCAAAACATCAGGCGGGCATTCCGGATGCGCGATGATCTGCACGGACGGATCGGCTTCGCGAAAGCTGCGCAACTCCTCGCCGGTGAAGCGTTCATGCACCTCGCAGGCGCCTTTCCAGGCGATGATCTTCACGTCAGTCTTCGAGGCGACGTACTTTGCGAGGTACTGGTCGGGCAGGAAGATCACGCTCGGCGCGCGCAGGCTTTCGACCACCTGCACCGCGTTCGACGAGGTACAGCAGATGTCGACTTCCGCCTTCACCTCGGCCGAGGTGTTGACATAAGCGACGACGGGCACGCCGGGAAATTTTTCGCGCAGCAGGCGCACATCCGCGCCCGTGATGCTGGCGGCGAGCGAACAGCCGGCGCGGGAATCCGGGATCAGCACCGTCTTGTCCGGATTGAGCAGCTTCGACGTCTCCGCCATGAAGTGAACGCCGCATTGCACGATGATGTCGGCCTTCACCCTGGTCGCCTCGACCGCGAGCTGGAGCGAGTCGCCGCCGATGTCGGCGACGCAATGAAAGATCTCGGGCGCCTGGTAGTTGTGCGCGAGGATCACCGCGCCGCGCGCCTGCTTCAGCTCGTTGATCGCATTGATGGCCGGCGCCATCAGCGGCCACTCGATCGACGGGATCACGTGCCTCACCCGCTCGTAGAGATGCGCCGTGGCCTGCTCGACCTCCGGTGTCCATTCCAGCAAAGGCCGCGGTAATGCAGGGCCGCGATTGCCGACGGGCTTGCGTGCGGTGGGAGCGGTGTGGCCCTGCGGCCGCTTGGCAAAATCGTCGGGGCCGTAAATTCCAAAGATTGGCATCGAAGCCTCCCGTTCAAATATACTCAATATGAGTATATGTGGGCTGTTAGAAATCCGGCCTTTCGAGGCCGGTTGGGTTTGGGAGCCGCATCAGCTTTTGCCGGACAACATCCGCAGCTCGGAGAAGAGTCGGCGGCTCACGTTAATATGCTCAATATGAGCAGATCAAACATAGCACGGGAGGCTGCCGGCCGCCAGACTCATCCGGACACATTCCCGTGCGCGTACTCCGCGCGCGATTTGCAGGGCTGCAATGTTCGCTTCCCTCTTGGGATTTTCATGCAAATGCATTAACCCAATCCGGCGAGGTGACCTATTCCGGACCCCGCCAACCGCAGAAAAGGGAAAATGCATGTCGGCAAGCGTGGGCGACCTTGGTCCGGTTTCGCGTTCTTCCACTTCTCCTACTTCACCTTCTTCCTGGCGCACGCCAGCGATCATCATTCTCTGTGGCTGCGCCATCGGCATGCTGGGCTTCGGCCCGCGCTCGAGCCTCGGCTTCTTTGTCCAGCCGATGAGCCATGAATTTTCCTGGGGTCGCGACGTCTTCGGCCTCGCGATCGCCCTGCAAAATCTGTTGTGGGGACTGGGCCAGCCATTTGCCGGCGCGGTCGCCGATCGCTTCGGCCTGTTTCGCGTGATGTGCGTCGGCGCCGTGCTCTATGCCGGCGGCCTGTTGCTGATGCGCTATTCCTCGACGCCGTTGTCGCTCAACATCGGCGCCGGAGTCATGGTCGGCTTCGGGCTTGCCGGGTGCTCATTCAATCTCGTGCTGTCGGCGTTCAGCAAGCTTCTGCCGGCCGAGAAGCGTGGGCTGGCGCTCGGCGCCGGCACTGCGGCCGGCTCGTTCGGGCAATTCCTGTTCGCGCCCGTCGGCGTCGCGCTGATCGACAATTTCGGCTGGCAGCAGGCGCTCACGGTGTTCGCCGGCCTGATGCTGCTGATCGTTCCGCTCTCGCTCGCGCTGTCCACGCCGCCCGTTGCGAGCTCATCCAGCACGACGGCCGCGGACGAGCAATCCTTCACCAAGGCACTCGCCGAGGCGTTCGGCCATCGCTCTTATGTGCTGCTCGTACTGGGCTTCTTCACCTGCGGTTTCCAGCTTGCCTTCATCACCGTGCACCTGCCGGCGTTCCTTGTCGATCGCGGCATCTCCACGCATGTTGGCGGCTGGGTGATCGCAGCCATCGGGCTCTTCAACATGGTGGGATCGCTGAGCGTTGGCTGGCTGCAGAACTATCTGCCCAAGCGCTACATCCTCTCGACGATCTATTTCATTCGTGCGCTCGCAACGCTCGCCTTCATCTCGTTTCCGATCACGCCGTTCTCGGCGATCGCCTTCGGCGCGGTGTCCGGCCTGATGTGGCTCTCGACCGTGCCGCCAACCTCGGCGCTGGTGGCGCTGATGTTCGGCACGCGCTGGCTCGCAACCCTCTATGGCTTTGCTTTCGTCAGCCATCAGGTCGGCGGCTTCCTCGGCGTCTGGCTCGGCGGCATCGTGTTCGAGCGCTTCGGTTCCTATACGCCGATCTGGTGGCTCTCGATCCTGTTCGGCGTGCTGTCCGCGCTGATCAATCTCCCGATCGTGGAGAAACCCGTCGCCAGAGCGGTTGCACAGCCTGCCTGATCGGCTAAACATCCCCAAAACAAGTCAGGGAGTTTTGCCGTGGCAACGTTCAAGGCGATCCGGATCGACAAGGCGGACAAAGGCACTTCTGCCGTGCTCACGCAGTTCGACGAAGCCGAGCTGATGGACGGTGACGTCACCGTGCGCGTCGAGTGGTCGACGCTGAACTACAAGGACGGCCTCGCGCTCACCGGCAAGGCGCCGGTGGTGCGCCGCTTCCCGATGATCGCCGGCATCGATTTCGCCGGCACCGTCGAGCAGTCCTCCCATCCGCAATGGAAGGTGGGCGACAAGGTCGTCTGCACTGGCTGGGGCATGGGCGAGACGCATCTCGGTGCCTATGCCGAGAAGGCGCGGGTGAAGGGCGACTGGCTGGTCGCGCTGCCGCAGGGCCTGTCGGCGCGCGATGCCATGGCGATCGGCACCGCCGGTTTCACCGCAATGCTCGCGGTGCTGGGGCTGGAAAAGCAGGGCATCTCGCCGAAGAGCGGCCGCGTGGTGGTGACGGGCGCGGCCGGTGGCGTCGGCTCGGTTGCAACCGCCGTGCTGTCAAAGCTCGGCTATCACGTCATCGCCTCCACCGGTCGCGCGACGGAAGCGGGCTATCTCAGCGAATTGGGGGCGGCCGAGGTGATCGATCGCAACGAGCTATCCTCGCCCGCAAAGCCGCTCGCCAAGGAGCGCTGGGCCGGGGGCGTCGACAGTGTCGGCTCGACCACGCTCGCAAATCTTCTGTCGATGACGAAGTATGGCGGAGCGATTGCAGCCTGCGGTCTCGCCGCCGGCATGGATCTGCCGTCTTCGGTCGCGCCATTTATTTTGCGCGGGGTGTGCCTTCTGGGCATCGATTCGGTGATGTGCCCGCCGGAGCCGCGGAAGGCGGCCTGGCAACGCCTGGCGTCCGATCTTGATCGGACGAAACTAGCTGAAATCACTAAAGAAATTCCGCTCGACCAGGTCATCGAGTGGGGGCCGAAGATTCTCGCGGGCGAGGTCCGCGGCCGCATCGTGGTAAAAATTCTCTAACGGCGTTCAGACTTTACCAACCAAGCTGCTTCAATGTCGCCACGGTTAGTATGGTAAGCAGCGGGTAAAGGGTTCAGGCTTGCCCGCTACTGGGGTTGTCGGAGTAAGAGCATGCTTGCGCGTATTGTGTTGGGAGCTGTCACGGCGGCGGCAACGGTTGCGCCGGCCATTGCAGGAAGTATGAACGCGGACGAGGCGCGCCGGTTCGTGGCGGGCAAGGTGTTCGCCTTCACCTGTTTCGACGGGACCCGCGGTGCAGGCCGCATCCTCGACGATCTCGGCGCCGCAGGCGCCGTGCAGTTCTCGGGCGCCGGTCCCGTTCGCCACATCCGTCTGCCGGGCAACACGCTCCAGATTCGTGGCCAGAACGTCTGCGCCTCGATCAAGGGCATTCCATTCGAACCCTGCTTCAACCTCGAAAAGACCGATGACCGCAGCTTCCGCGGCTCGGTCTCGGGCATGGGCTTTGCCTATTGCGATTTCCACCACCAGGGTGGCAATCAGATGCTGATGGCGCGTGCGGTGGCGCGGCCGCGATCGCTGCGCGCGCCGGGCACGACCGGCTCCGTCAGCGCATCCGCAACCGAAGTTGCCGCACGTGTCGAGACGCCGCGTGTCGAGACAGGCCGCATCGAGCCGGTGAAGTCGCAAGCGAAGCCCGAAGCGCCGAAGAATGACGGCGCGCTCGAGTTGCGCCGCTCGACCGACTGAGCTTTGCCTGTCAGGCGCGTAAGCTTTCCGCGCCGTTTATCGTTGAAACCTGACGAGCTGTGTTTGCCGCCGCGCCGTAGTCATACGGGCGGCGGTTTTCATGCCTTGGTAGCCGTTCGCGCCGAAGCCTTGCGTGACGGCCAGCGGGGGGGGGCGGCCCGACAAGAGGGTTCGACGATGGCGCGGTATTACTTTCGGATCAGCACCGGCCGCTATTGCGGCGCATCCGATCACGCTTATGAATTCGAGAATCGTGCGGCCGCCTGGAGCGAGATGACGGAGGTTTGCGCGAACCTGCTTGGCGGCATCGCACGCGGCCTGAAGCCCAACGCGCAATGGCATATGGATCTCCTCGACGAGAACAAGCAGCTCGTGTTTCGCATCAGCCTGGCCAGTGAGGCAGTGAAGGAGCGCAGCTCCACTGCCTAGAATCCGAGCGGCCTACCGCCGCGTGTGGTTAACTTGTTAAGCGCGCGTTCCGTGCTGATTTTCAAGAGGTTTTCCTCAATTCCCGTAGTTTTCCGGCGCGCGCTGTTAATCAAATCGGAATTCCCGGCGCTCAGCTTTTAGGCAAGGGCGATCAACGCCGAGGGTGGCCGACAATGACTTGGCCGCGCATATCCGGGAAACGTGCCCATGCTGAGCTTTGTCCAGAATTTGCGGATCGGTACCAAGCTGGCGGTGACGTCGGCATTCGGTATCCTTTTGGTCGTCGCCATGATCGCAAGCCAGATCATAGGCAACGGCAATGTGCGTCATTCCAACCAGGCGGCCTTCGCGCAGCAGGAGCTGGCACGGGATGCCGTCGAAGCCAGGCTCTGGGTGCGCAGCATGCAGCTCGCCGTCCGGGATATTCGGCTCGGCAACAATGCAGGTGAATTGCAAAAGGCGAACGAGTCTCTGGTCGAGCGGTCAAGGTCGCTGGGCAACGCCGTCGATGCGATGCTCAAGCTGTCACAGTCTGCGGAAAACCGCGCGCGGATCGAAAAGCTCAGGAATCTCTCCGCAGATTATCTGAAGGGTGCGCAGCAGATCGCCGCGATCCGGAGCGAGATGATCGCCGCGACGAGCGCAGATGCCGCCCGTATCGCCAAGCTCACCGAAGAGAGCATGCGCATCTCGCGCGAAATCACATTGCCGACCGCTACCGAAATGGACGGGCTGGCAGGCCAGATCGCCGACTTCGCGAGACACAAGAGCGAGGAGGAGATCGCCGGCTCCCTTCAGGAGATGGCGTCCAGCGAACATATCGGAACGGTGGTCGGCATCTGCGCCGCGCTTGTCCTGATCTGCTCCTGGCTGATGTCCTTCACGACCATTGCGCGGCCGATCCGCGCGCTCACGGTGGCCATGGACAAGCTCGCTGGCGGCGATTTCTCCGTGGTGCTGCCGGGGCTCGGTCGCAAGGACGAGGTCGGTGGCGTCGCCGAGGCCGTCGAGAAGTTCAAGATCGTGTCCGAGCAGAAGGCGCGTGAGGAGGCCGAAGCCAAGATCAAGCAGGACCAGATTGCCGCCGCGCAGCGCAAGGCCGAAATGCACAAGCTCGCCAGCAGCTTCGAAGCCGCCGTCGGCGAGATCGTCGACACCGTGTCCTCAGCCGCGACCGAGCTCGAAGCGTCGGCTTCGACGCTCACTTCCACTGCGGAGCGCGCGCAGGAACTGACCACGATGGTCGCAGCGGCGTCTGAAGAGGCCTCCACCAATGTGCAGTCGGTGGCCTCCGCGACGGAGGAGCTGTCATCGTCGATCACCGAGATCAGCCGGCAGGTGCAACAGTCCGCGCGCGTCGCCAATGAGGCGGTCGGCCAGGCGCGCACCACGACCGAGCGCGTCAGCGAATTGTCCAAGGCGGCTACCCGCATTGGCGACGTGGTCGAGCTGATCAACACCATTGCGGGCCAGACCAATCTGCTCGCGCTCAACGCCACCATCGAGGCGGCGCGCGCCGGCGAGGCCGGTCGGGGTTTCGCCGTCGTGGCTTCCGAGGTCAAGGCACTGGCTGAACAGACCGCCAAGGCGACCGGCGAGATCGGTCAGCAGATCTCCGGTATCCAGACGGCGACGCAGGAGTCGGTCAGCGCCATCCGCGACATCAGCGACACCATCGAAAGGCTGTCGGAGATCTCCTCGACCATTGCGGCTGCAGTGGAAGAGCAGGGCGCGGCGACTCAGGAAATCTCGCGCAATGTGCAGCAGGCTGCGCAGGGCACGCATCAGGTGTCATCCAACATCACCGACGTGCAGCGCGGGGCGGGCGAAACCGGATCGGCCTCAACGCAGGTGCTGGCGGCCGCGCAGTCGCTCGCGGGCGACAGCAACCGGCTCAAGCTCGAAGTCGGAAAATTTCTCGGCACCGTGCGCGCCGCGTGAGGGCTCGGCACACCTCGCAGGTCTGAGCGGCAGCCCCAGTGATCCCTTCCGGCCGCCGCGCTTTGCCGCGGCGGCCGTGCGTTTATGATGGAAAGCGGCAGCGAAACAATCGCAGGGTTAACGATCCAGAAAACCCAAGCAGGCATCATCCCCGCAATTGGGCCGTATTACTACGGAGTTTCAAATTAACCGTGGCTTGGAACTCAGCGTGCATCTTCGACCCAACAAGAACCAGCCAGCATTTGTCGAACTGAACCCATCCGATCGTCCGTTTTGTCGATCGGAGCGGTAACGACTGCGTCCGCCTGCGTACCGTCCATCTGTCGGGATTATTGCAATGTCGAAATTGTCGATCCGATTGAAAATACTGACCGTGCTGAGTGCTCTGGTGCTCGCGCTCGCCGGCGTCGGCATGATGGCGATCAGCACCATGCAGACCATCAACGCGCATACGGTCGAGATTTCCGAGAGCTGGCTGCCCAGCGTCCGCGCGCTGGGATCGCTCCGCGCCGACATCAACGAGCTACGGGTCGCGCTCCGCCTGCACCTGATGCAGGACAGCGCCGAGGGCAAGGAGGCCGCCGAGAAGCGGATGGCGTCGTTGCGCGAGCGTATCGAGACGACGCGCAAGAGCTATGAGCCCCTGATTACCTCGCCCGAAGAGCGTGCGCTCTATGACCAGTGGACCAAGGCCTGGGCCGAATATCTGAATGGCGTGCAGGAGGTGATGACGCTGTCGCGCAAGAGTGTCGGCCACTTCCCGACCGACGCCAACGAGCTGTTGCAGACCAAGGTCGCCAAGATGGCGCAGGCCGCCGATCCGCTGCTCCAGCAGGACATCGAGCTCAACAACAAGGGTGCCGAGGCGGAAACCAGGAAGGCCGCCGACAGCTACACCATCGCCTTCCGTGTTCTGCTCGGCATCATCGTGACGTCGGTGCTGATCGCGATTGCAGCCGCCTATTTCCTGGTGCAGGACGTCTCGCGCGGCATCGCCTCGATCGTCCGGCCGATGCAGGCGCTCGGCAACGGCGAGCTCTCGGCAGAAGTCCCGCATCGCGGCGCGCGAACCGAGATCGGATCGATGGCAGATGCGCTGCAGATCTTCAAGGAAGCGCTGATCGCGAAAAAGGCGGCCGACGAGGCGGCGGCGCGCGACGCCGAGGCCAAGATCGAGCGAGCCCGCCGCGTCGACGGAATCACACGCAATTTCGAGGCCATGATCGGCGAGATCGTCGAGACCGTGTCCTCGGCGTCGACCGAGCTCGAGGCGTCCGCGAGCACGTTGAGCGGCACCGCGCAGCGCGGCCAGGAGCTCGCGACCGTGGTTGCGGCGGCATCCGAGGAAGCATCCACGAACGTCCAGTCCGTCGCGTCGGCGTCGGAGGAGCTGTCATCGTCGATCACCGAGATCAGCCGGCAGGTGCAGGAATCGGCGCGCATGGCGGCGGAGGCCGTCGACCAGGCGGCGCGCACCAACGAGCGCGTCAACGCGCTGTCGCAGGCGGCCGCGCGCATCGGCGACGTCGTAGAGCTCATCAACACGATCGCGGGACAGACCAACCTGCTGGCGCTGAACGCGACGATTGAAGCCGCGCGTGCCGGCGAAGCGGGCCGCGGCTTTGCCGTCGTGGCGTCCGAGGTCAAGGCGCTTGCCGAACAGACCGCGAAGGCGACCGGGGAGATCGGCCTCCAGGTTTCGGGCATCCAGACGGCCACGCAGGAGTCCGTCAGCGCGATCAAGGAGATCGCGGGCACCATCGAGCGGCTGTCCGAAGTGTCGTCGGCTATCGCCGCGGCCGTCGAGGAGCAGGGCGCCGCCACGCAGGAGATTTCGCGCAACGTGCAGCAGGCCTCGGTCGGCACGCAGGAGGTCTCCTCCAACATCACCGACGTGCAGCGCGGCGCGATCGATACCGGCTCGGCCTCGACAGAGGTGCTGTCAGCCGCGAAATCGCTTGCGTCCGACAGCACGCGCCTCAAGGTCGAGGTCGCCAGCTTCCTGGAGTCGGTGCGCGCGGCCTGATCATCACGCGCTCGTCGGCGTCACGGCTGGCGGCGCCTGCCGGCGGAACAGAATCCGCTGGTAGAGCCAGCCGATCGCGACCAGCACGATGCCGAGGCCCATGAACGACAGCGCGCGCCACACGCCTGTCAGCGTCGACATGTCGATGACGAAGGCTTTCAGGATCGTCAGCGCGATGACGACGGCCGATGCCAGTCGCGCGCGCTCCGAATTGACCAAAAGCCCGACGCCGAGCAGCACCACACCGAAGCCGAGCCAGCCAATCGAATAGGTGTATTGTTCGGCACCCGTCGTCGCGCCGTAGAGCAGCACCGGTCCGTGATAGAAACGGCGGATCTCCAGCGTTACGTAAACGAGGGCGAACACCAATGCGCTGCCCGCGATCGTGTTGGCGTAGGCTTTGGGGCGATGTCCTGCCACCGCGTAGGAGAGCAGCAGCATGAGCACCGCCGGCAGCGCGTAGCCGAGCAGCAGCAGATTGAACACCAGGCCGCCGACGTCGATGCTGCTGAGCAGCCACGGATTCTCCAGCAGCAGGAGGCCGAACACGCTGATGAGGCCTGCGATCACCGTGAGCACGATCGCGCCGACATTGTGCACGATGCTGCCGCTGCGCAGCCTTAGCCGTTCGAGCCCGATCGCCATTGCGAGCGTCACGCAGACCTGGAGGGCGAATTCGAGCAGCGAGGGCGGCGATGCCGTGTCGCCGCCGGTCGCGAAATGACGGATTTCCATGAAGGCGAGAAGCGCGGTGAACAGGATCGCGGCGGCTTCCACCATCCGCAGCGGCGCGTCGTCGCCGCGGCGATGCAGGAAGCGGCTCGCCGCCCAGAACGACAGCGCCGGCACGCCGTAGCCCCAGAGCAGCCAGTTCAGAATCGGCGTGGTGCCGACGGCATCGCCGACGATACGCGGCTCGTAGGCGATGCGCGCGGTGACGATGGCGGCAAAGATCGCGGCGAGCCAGCGCAGGAAGGCGATCGGCCGCTGGATGGAGATCCAGGCGGTGCCGAGCGACATCAGCGCCAGCGCGATCGTGAGCCAGCCCTTCTCCAGCGCAAAGGTCAGTGCAAGCGCCAGCGCGCCGAGCGTGCCGGTTGCGAACAGGGCAATCGAGATCGCAAGGCCGGGCCGGTTCTCGCGCCGGGAGAGCGCTTCGGTCGCGGCGGCAAAGGCGGCAGCGAGCAGCACGGCGAGGATCGCGAACGGGATCGAGCGGTCGAGATGCGCGATGCGCGCATAGGCGGCGATCAGCAATGCGACGGGTGTGAACGTCGCGACAGAGGACCATACCACCGGAATGATCGCGGAGGTCGACCGCCCTTGCGCCAGGAAGCCCGCGATGCCAAAGCCCGCCGCGAAAGTTGCCGCCATCAGCAGGTGCAGCGTCACCGAGGCATCGGTCGCGTTCGGTCCGACGCCTGGCATGGGACCGCCGGGTAGCTCCAGCATGTCCGGATTGGCACGTACCGCCCAGTTGGCGAAGACGATGAAGACGATGGCTGCCGCGGCGCCAAGTGCGCCGGTGGCGGCAGGCGCCCGCCAGACAACGAGCAGCGTCGCCGCGACGAGCATGGTGAAGAAGATCAGCACGACATTGTTATGGAAGCTCGCCAGCACGACCAGCATCGCGCCGAACAGATAGGCAGCGAGCGAGCCGGAGGAAATCGGCTCGATCCGGCCTTCGTCGATGTCAGGGCCGAACATGAAGCCGCAAACGACGAGCATCGCGGCGAGGACGAAGCCAGCCATGACGTGAAACAGGTGCGGCCCGGTCAGGTCCCGGTGGTCCAGCCCGGGGAAGGTCCACAGCAATGCGAACACGATGGTGGTGACCGCAAGCCAGCGCCACAGCCGGATGCGCGCGAGACCAAAGCTCGCCGCGCTGACGATCGCCAGATAGATGTAGAGCGCCGAATAGTCCGGCTCGTCCGAGGAGACGAGGATCGGCGTGACGAAGGCGCCGACAACGCCGAGGCCGGCGAGTGCAGGGCCATGCAGCAACGCAGCAGCAAGCGTGCCGAGCGCAACGAGGCCAAGCAGCACGAAGGCGGTGGCGGGCGCGAGAAAATCGTAGAGCGCATAGGCAGCATAGACGGTGGCAAACGCCACCGCCGTGCCGGCGGCTGTGAGGATCGCGGGGATGTTGGCGATCGGCAGCGCCTGGATCTCGGCGATGCCCTCATTGCGCCGCGTCCATTCGCCGGCGCCAAGCAGCGCAAACGCGAACAGGCCGCCGAGGAAGACGCGCACACCGGGGCCGAGAAGCCCGGCCTCGATCGAATAGCGCACCATGAAGAAGCCGCCGAGCGCGAGCGCAAGGCCGCCGATCCACACCACCCAGCGGGTGCCGAGACGCTCTTCGAGACCCGGCCCTGCGGCCGGCGGCGGTGGCGCGGCCTGAGTTGCATCCGTTTCGATCGGCGGCGGCGCGGCCTGATCGGCGACGAGCGGTGGCGCCAGTTCAACATCAGGTGTGGGCGGCTCCGCCGTGCTCGGTGCGGCAGGCGCTGGTGTTTGCTCCATCGCCTGCTGTGGCGTCAGCGGGGGCGGCTGGATCGGCCGCGGCGCATGCAGGTTGGCTTCCAGCACGCTAAGCCGTCGGCGCAGGTCGGTCGCCTGGTTGGACGCTTTCAATGCAATGAGGAAGGCGGCGATTGCGATCATCACCGCGAAGACGTCGAACGGGGCGTCGAACATAAGACCTCCAGGCGACCGGCCGTATCAGCCCAATCGCGCGATCTATTTTCTCTCTCGAGCATGATCCTGATCGGAGAAGCGGGTCTCCACTCTTCCGGAGTCATGCTCCTAGCGCCGGGAGCGGACGCGCAAGCCGGGCGCCGGCCGCTCCTGGAGCACTTCGCGGCGGAAGCGATACAGTGCTGCCGGCCGCCCGCCGGTCTGTGTCGACATCACGCCGGTCGGTTCGACCAGAGCCTCGTTTTCCACCAGGCGACGGAAATTCTGCTTGTGCAGGTGCCGGCCGGAGATTGCCTCCACCGTGTGCTGCAATTCCGTGAGTGTGAACTCGGCGGGCAAAAGTTCAAAGATAACAGGGCGATACTTCAGCTTTGCGCGCAGCCTGGCAATTCCGGTGGCGAGAATGCGGCGGTGGTCGAACCGCATCGAGAGGCCAAGCGCAGGAAGCGCCTTGCGCGCTAATGCCGCAGGACGGCCGTCGCGCCGCGCTTCCTCGATCAGCCCGGCCTCGTAGAGCAACTCATAGCGGTCGAGTACGCGCTCCTCGTCCCAGCTAGCTCCCTCGAGGCCGAAATTGAGCCGCACGCGATCTCTGCGCGGCAGCGCACGGATCGTCTCGGGCGTCTCCTCGTCGGCCCACTGGGCGAGTGCCGGAATGATGTCGCGGGCGATGATCGCCGGCGGCTGCTCGCGCCAGTCCTCCCAGGGGAAGAAGCGATACCACGGCTCGAACGATGCACCGGCCGCATGAACGCCGTTGTCAGCGGCGCGAGTCAGCGCGAGATAGCCGATCGAGACCATATGCGCGCCAGTATCGGCGGCCTCCGCATGACGGCCGCGATCGCCGAAAGTGTAGAGCTGCTCGACATAGCCGAGCCTCAAGCCCGCCTGCGCCTCGACCCAGGCGCGCAGGCCGATCTCGAAAGTGCGATGCGTCAGTGCATCGAACGGGCCGAAGGGCAGGCCCGCCAGACCGTCGCTGCCGCGCGCGGTGAGGATCAGCGGCTCGTGGGCCTCGATCGCGACGATCGCGGCAGTCAGGCCGATCTCGATCGGCGTCAGCAGCTTGTCGCTCATCCGGGAAAGGCGTTTTGCGAGGTCATTCGAGCTCGATCACGAACGGACGGCTCTCCACCATCATCGCGCCCGGACCCATCTCGTCGAGCGCGCGCAGCATGCGGCCGTCGCGACGGAGCGCGCGATCGGCGAGCTCGACGATGCGACGGTTGGGCGAGGCGATCGGCGAGGCCGCGCGGATCTTCTTCGCGATCTCGATCTCGTCGCGATGCGGATTGAGCAAGCATGCCGCGGCAAAGGCGCTCGCGGTGGAGCGGCTGATGCCGGCATAGCAATGCACGACCAGTGGCGCGCTGCGATCCCAGCCGCGGACGAAGTTCAGCACCTGTTCAATATGTCCTTCCGAGGGCGCAACGAAGCCGTCCAGTTCCTCGGTGATGTCATCCATCGAGACTTTCAGATGATTGGCCGGCAGCACCGACAACGGCCGCACCACCTGCTCGACATTGGCCATCACCGTCAGCACATGGCTGGCCCCGGTGAGGCGAACGGTTTCAGGCAGGGCGGCGAGGGAGCAGACGTGGATCATGGTGGTCCTTTTGGTCGCCGATTATATCTGGCACCGTAGGGTGGGCAAAGCGAAGCGTGCCCACCATTTTCGAGCAAGGTACGAGGTGGTGGGCACGGCGCTTCGCGCCTTTGCCCACCCTACGAAGTGCTAAAGCTACGAAAACACCGTATTGAACCGCTCCAGAAACCGTTTCTCGGCCCTGGCGGCCGTCCATGGCGTCAGGTAGTCGCGGAGCACGGTTTCGGGCAGGCCCGGGTCGCGGCCGAACAGGCGCTTCGCCTCGCTGTCGCTGAAGCCGGCGAGCTGGGTGGCCTCGAGATACGCAGCGCCACGGTCGGCGGCCTTGATGGCCAGTGTGATCTCCTCAGCCAGCACCGCCGGCAGTCCGAAGCGGATGTGGATGGCGCCGAGCAGGCGCTTCTCCACCGCCTTGTAGTGACCATCGAGCACCGCCTTGAACGGCGAGATCATGTCGCCGATCACATATTCTGGTGCGTCGTGCAGCAGCGCTGCAAGCCGTACACGCTGGTCGACGCGTGGGCTCTCGTGTCGCATCACGGTTTCGACCAGCAGGGTGTGCTGGGCTACCGAAAAGATGTGCGCGCCCGTGGTCTGCCCGTTCCAGCGCGCGACGCGCGCGAGTCCATGGGCGATGTCGGCGATCTCGACGTCGAGCGGCGAGGGGTCGAGCAGATCGAGCCGGCGGCCGGACAGCATGCGCTGCCAGGCGCGGGACTGCACGTCGTTTACGGCGCGCTTTCCGGCCTTCATTTGGCTTTGAGGCGCGGCTTGCGCTGCGTCTTGCCGCAGGACGCGTGGCAATGGCAGTCGACGAGATGGTCGTTGACCATGCCGGTCGCCTGCATGAAAGCATAGACGATGGTGGGGCCGACGAACTTGAAGCCGCGCGACGACAGCTCCTTGGAGATCTGCACCGACAGCGGCGTCGAGGCCGGCACGCTCGCGGTGGTCTTGAAATGGTTGACGAGCGGCCTGCCGTCGAAGAAATCCCAGAGCAGCTTCGAGAAGCCGGGGCCCTTCTCCATGATCTCCAGATAGGACTTTGCGCTCAGAATCGTGCCGTCGATCTTGGCGCGGTTGCGCACGATGCCGGCATCGTTCATCAGCGCATGCACCTTCTTGGCGTTGTAGCGCGCTATCTTCTCAGGCTGGAAATCATCGAAGGCTTTACGGAAATTGTCGCGCTTACGCAAAATCGTGATCCAGGAGAGGCCGGCCTGGAAACCGTCGAGAATCAGTTTCTCGTAGAGCGCCCGATCGTCATATTCCGGCACGCCCCATTCGGTGTCGTGATAGGCAACATACAGCGGATCTTCGCCGGGCCAGGGGCAGCGCGTCAGTCCGTCGGCATGAAGGCGAGGAGCGCGGCTCATACGGCGGGCTGTTTCGCTGGAATGCGGACGACGTCGGGGTCCGCGAGCCTCACATCGAGCCCGCCGGCGCTGAGCGTCTGCCCGGCATCGAGCGCGTCGGCGACGCGATCGATGCGAACGAGCGCAATGCCCTTGCCCTGTGCCGTCGAGCCGATGGTGCCGACCGGCTTGTCGCCGGCGAGGATAGTGGCCCCGGCCTCTGGCGAGGGCCCGTCGAGCAGAACCTTGACGCTGCGTGTGCGCGCGGTGCCGCGATGCTGCATGCGCGAGACCACCTCCTGGCCGACATAGCAGCCCTTGTCGAAATCGACGCCTGCAAGGCGATCCATGTTGGTTTCGTGCGGGAATGCATCGCCATACATGAAGTCGAGTCCGCCGCGCGGCACGCCCAGCGCGATGCGATGCGCGTCATATTCGGACGCCTCGACGAGCTCGGCGCCGATCAGCGCAGCAAGCTTCTCCTGGAGTTCCGCAGGGACCAGGATGCGCAACCCGAGCCGCTCGTCGCGCGGGTCGGTGAAAGCAAGGTCGGGCTCGGCGGCAGGCTTACCGTCCCAGCCAGCGAGCACGCCGAGGTTGTCGGAGAGATTTTCGACGGTGACCTTGGCGCGCAGCTTGTAGAATTTCAGCTTGGTGGCGAGGGTCTCCGCCAGCGCCTTCGGGCAGTCGATCAGGTAGCCGCCGCCATGCCCGGCGGGCGCCTCCGTGATCAGGAAATCCACGATGATCTTGCCCTGCGGCGTCAGTAGCGCGCCGAATCGGCCGAGCCCGGGCTCGAGCCTGCCGACATCCGTGGTGAAGAGGCCATTGAGGAAGCTCTGCGCATCCTCGCCTGCGACCTTGATCACGCCCCGATCGGGAAGAAACGCTGCCTTCATTGCGAAAATCTCTTGCGACATGTCGGCTTCGAACGTAAGCCCGCCCTGCTTAAACGACAAGGCCTCGAGCCCTGCGCCTGAGGGATGAGAGAGACTGACAGCCATGACCCAGCGTTTTGACGTGATTCTGAAATCCGGCACGGTGGTCAATCAGGACGGTGAGGGGGTCCGCGATATCGGCATTGTCGATGGCCGCATCGCGGAGATTGGCTCGCTCGCGCAAGGCGCGGCGGCGGAGGTCATCGACTGCAAGGGCCTCCACATCCTGCCCGGCGTGATCGACACGCAGGTGCATTTCCGCGAGCCGGGGCTGACGCACAAGGAAGACCTCGAGACCGGTTCGCGCAGCGCCGTAATGGGCGGCGTCACCGCCGTGTTCGAGATGCCGAACACCTCGCCGCTCACGGTGACGGAAGCCGATTTCACCGACAAGGTGAAGCGCGGCCATCATCGCATGCATTGCGATTTCGCCTTCTTCATCGGCGGTACGCGCGAGAACGTGCAGGATCTGCCGCATCTCGAGCGCGCGCCGGGCTGCGCCGGTGTGAAGGTGTTCATCGGCTCCTCGACCGGCGCGCTGCTGGTTGAGGACGATGACAGCCTGCGTCGCATTTTCCAGGTGATCCGCCGCCGCGCGTCGTTCCACGCCGAGGACGAATATCGTCTCAACGAGCGCAAGTCGTTGCGCATCGAGGGCGATGCGCGCTCGCACCCCGTCTGGCGCGACGAGACCGCGGCGCTGATGGCGACGCAGCGCCTCGTGAAGCTCGCGCGCGAGACGGGCAGGCGCATCCACGTGCTGCACATCTCGACCAAGGAAGAGATCGAGTTCTTGCGAGACCACAAGGATGTCGCCTCCTGCGAGGCGACGCCGCATCACCTCACCATGGCCGCGCCCGAATGCTATGAGCGGCTCGGTACGCTCGCGCAGATGAATCCGCCGGTGCGCTCGGCCGATCACCGCGCCGGCATCTGGCGCGGTATCGAGCAGGGCATCATCGATATTCTCGGCTCCGACCATGCGCCGCATACGCTGGAGGAGAAGCAGAAGACCTATCCGGCCTCGCCCTCGGGCATGACCGGCGTGCAGACGCTGGTGCCGTTGATGCTCGACCACGTCAACGCGGGCCGGCTGTCGCTCGCCCGCTTCGTCGATCTCAGCAGTGCCGGCCCCGCGCGCCTCTTCAACATCGCCTGCAAGGGCCGCATCGCGGCGGGCTATCATGCCGACTTCACCATCGTCGACCTCAAGCGCCGTGAGACCATCACCAACAAATGGATCGCCTCCAAAGCCGGCTGGACGCCTTACGACGGCGTACGCGTCACGGGCTGGCCGGTCGGCACCTTCGTCCGCGGCAAGCGCGTGATGTGGCAAGGCGAGCTCGTGGCGCCGTCACAGGGCGAGCCGGTGCGGTTTCTGGAGACGCTGAAGCAGTAGGGTCAAAGCTTCCCACGCGCATGACTGTCATGCCCCGGCTTGACCGGGGCATCCAGTACGCCGCGGCTTCTCGGTTCGATCGCAGGCGTCTCGGATTACTGGATTGCCCGCTTTCGCGGGCAATGACAGTGTCACGGGACGTACAAGCAGAAATTGGGAGAGCGCCCAATGACCAAGCCATCGTCCCTCGTCTCCACCGAGCAACTCGCGGCCATGCTCGGCCAGCCGAACCTCCGCCTTTACGACTGCACGACCTATCTCGAGCCCGCGCCGCAAGGCAGCAGCGATCCTTATCTCGTCGTGTCCGGCCGAAGGAGCTTTGAGGCCGGCTATATCCCCGGCGCCGACTTCCTCGACCTGCAAGGTGAGTTCTCCGACACGTCGACGCATCTGCGCTTCATGATGCCGGGCACGGAGCAGCTCGAAGCCGCGTTCGGCCGCCATGGCCTCGATGCGTCGAAGACAATCGTGCTCTACAGCATCGGCAGCATGATGTGGGCGACACGGTTCTGGTGGATGCTGCGCTCGCTCGGCGTCGATGCGCGTGTGCTGGACGGTGGCTTTGACAAATGGAAGGCCGAAGGGCGATCGGTCGAGCAGGGGGCGCCGAGCGGTTATCCGGCGACGACATTCAAGGCCGCGCGGCGTGAAGGCTTCTTCATCGACAAATCCGCCGTGCTCGCGCGGATCGACGATCCTTCCACGATCATCGTCAATGCGCTTGGACCACAGTTTCATCGAGGACTGGAACCGAGCCGCTATGGCCGGTCCGGCCGCATCCCTGGCAGCGTGAACGTGCCGGCCGCAGCGCTCGTCGATGTCGCCGACAAGACGCTAACCACGCTTGCCGATGCCGAGCCGAAGTTCGCAAGCCAAGGCATCACGCGCGACAAGAACGTGATCTGCTATTGCGGCGGCGGCATCTCCGCGACCATCGATCTCTTGCTGCTGGCGCAGCTCGGCTACGACAAGCTCACGCTCTACGACGGTTCCATGGGCGAATGGGCCAGGGATTCCGAGCTGCCAATCGAGACGGGCTGAGAGTAGATTGGCGGGAACCTTTTCGGCGGGCCTGCATCCAATGTCCGGAAAAGCTGGAGACGAGCCCGTGACCGCCATCCATCGCGCTGCAATATCGGAAGCCACAGACCTGGCCGAGGCCAAGCTGGTTGAGCGCGCCAAGGCCCGCGACGAGGCCGCCCTGCGCACGATCATGCAAGCCAATAACCGCAGGCTCTACCGGCTCGCCCGCGGCATCCTGCGCAACGACAGCGAGGCCGAGGATGTGGTGCAGGAGACCTATGTTCGGGCGTTCACGCATCTCGACGGCTTTCGCGGCGAATCCGGCCTGTCGACCTGGCTGTCGCGCATTGCAATCAACGAGGCGCTCGGCCGGGTGAGAAGCCGGAAGGTGCATGTCGAGCTCGGTGCGCTGCCCGAGGCAGCGCTCGAAGCCCAGATCATCCAGTTTCCCGTGTCCTCCGCCGCAGGCGATCCGGAAAAATCCATGGCCCAACGTGAAATCCAGCGCGTCGTCGAGCATGCGGTCGATGAGCTGCCTGATGTGTTCCGCATGGTCTTCATCGCGCGCGTGATGGAGGGCATGACCATCGAGGAGACCGCGGAGCTGCTAGCCGTCAAGCCTGAGACCGTGAAGACGCGGCTGCATCGCGCTCGCACGATGCTGCGCGAGAACGTCGAGAAGAAGATTGGGCCGGTGGTGATGGATGCATTCCCGTTCGCCGGCCAGCGGTGTGAACGTCTGACCGAAGCCGTGCTGAAGCGGCTCGCAATGGGCGCGTAATTCTTGGGAACCTTTGCCGGAATGTCCCATCCAACTCCTGTGCAGGTCATACGCCGGATGAGTTCCGGCACCACAGGAGTGTCAAGCCATGTTCATCCGATGGAGCGCTGCGATCGCCACGATCGCCCTTTTTGTCAGCCCTGGCTACGTGCAAGGCGCGGGAGCGGCTGACAAGCCGACCGATCCGCAGATCGCCCATATCGCCTACACTGCGGGCGTGATCGACATCAACGCCGCCAAACAGGCTCTCAAGAAAGCCAAGAACAAGGACGTGAAAGCGTTCGCGCAGGACATGGTGCGGGACCATGAGGCAGTGAACAAGCAGGCGCTCGCGCTGGTGAAGAAGCTGAAGGTGACACCCGAAGACAACGACACGAGCCGCACGCTCACGAAGCAGGCGAACGACAAGCTCGCCGAGCTTTCGAAGCTCAAAGGCGCGGACTTCGACAAGGCCTATGTCGACAACGAGGTCGCCTACCACAAGTCAGTCGACAGCGCGCTGGAGACCCAGCTCATTCCCTCCGCGGACAATTCGGAGCTGAAGGGCCTGCTGCAAACCGGCTTGAAGATCTTCCAGGGCCATGAGCAGCATGCCGAGCACGTCGCGGCCGAGCTGAAATAGGTAGGAGGCGATGATGCCGGGACGGCTGCTGGCGATGGCCGCAATCATGCTCGCGTCGATGCTCCTCCCGGCGCGTGCCGCGACCGTGCAGATATCGATGGAGAATCTCGAGATATTGCCGGCCGACGTTTCTGCGAAGGTCGGCGACACCATCGAGTGGGTCAACAAGGACGTGTTGGCCCACACGGCGACGGCGAGGAATGGCGACTTCGACGTGAACCTGCCGGCGAAGAAATCGGCGACCTTTGTCGTGAAGAAGGCGGGGACAGTGGAGTATTATTGTCGCTATCACCCTAACATGAAGGCGACGCTCGAGATCGCGCCCTGAGGTATTTTCCCGGGCGGGTTCGGGGGAATACTCCCGGACGGTCGCGGGCTATTGCTTATCTTAAGATGCGCGCTTTCGTGCGACGATGGGCGTAGCCATCGCGACCTTTCATTCAGCCGCCACTTCGCCCCGCTTCCTCCGGCGGGGTGATTTTTAGCTATTGCTTGGCGAGTGCGATCGAGAATTCGCCGTTGCGGATGCGCGCGGGAAAGCCCTCGACAAACTTCGCCACCGCGTCCTCGCCATAGGTGCCGACGAGCTCGGCAAGCGCTGCGAACAGGCTCGCCTGCGCGAGACAGTCGCCGTCGACGCCGTCATGGCGCGCTTCCGCCCAGGCCTCGTTGAGATAGCTGAGCGCAGCCTGCTTCTGCTCGTGATCGGGCAGCGGCGCGCGGGCGGGGGCGAAGGACACGGGAATGCTCATGAAACTCGAATGGCTGGAGGCGCAATCCACGGCGATGCGCTGCGTGAGAGGTGTAGCACGCAGATTAACGCCGCCTAGGCCACATCTTTAGGAAAGGTTAACGGAGCCGAACAATGTGGATGAGTTGCTCCGGCGACACATCCGGTAGTGCCAATCTCATGGTGAGGAGGCGCGTCCACCTCACTCTTGTCATTCCGGGACGCGCCATCAGGCGCGGGCCCGGAATCCATCGTTCGGCGGTTTCTGCGGCCCAATGGATTTCCGGGCTCGCGACGGAGCCTGTCATCGGGCCGCGCTTTGCGCAGATCCGTTGGTCGCGCCCCGGAAGAACGAGAAACCTCACAAGCTGTCAGGATCAGGGTTGGCAGTTGAAGGCGTCGGCAATTCAGTTCGCGTAACGCGCCGTGAGGTCGCGGGAGATTTTGGAGCCTTCCTCGATGTAGCGGCGGATCGCTACCGTGGCGGCCGGCGTACAGCTCCGGTAAGTCTGCTGAAAACCATTATAGCCGCGGTTGAAGCCGGCGATCATGCGGGTGCGGCGCTCGCCGGAGGGGGTTTCGGCATCGATCAGCGCCTGCATCTCGTTGCGCCATTTGTTGCCTTCGTTGGCCCCGCAGATGCCGCGCAGATAGTGCAGGCCGCCGAGGATTTCCGCCAGCCGCTGCAAGTCGCCGTCGAACGGCGCCGCCGCGTCCTGGGCCCGGGCGGGCAGGACGGCGCAGGCAAGAATCAGGGCCAAAACGGCCGGAAATCGCTTGGACATCGGGGGCGTGTATGCCCCTTAAGGGCGGCAGACGCAAGGCAGCCGCCCTTGCCGTCAGGGCGCGATCAGGCGCTTTGCGGCATGGATGATTTCGTCCAGCCCACCGGTCAGCTTGAGGTCGCCGAGGCTGCCCAGCGCGTCGGGAGCGAGCCAGCGGAAATCGTCCAGCTCCTCATTCAGAACCGGCTCCCTGGCCGTCCAGCGCGCTGCAAAGGACATGATCAGGTAGTGGCCGGCGCCCCCCGTCGACGGCAGCACCTCGCGCCAACCGGCAAGACCGACGATGTCGATCGCCAGCCCGGTTTCCTCGTCGACCTCGCGCGTCAGTGCCTGATGCAGCGATTCGCCGAATTCGACCCGGCCGCCCGGCAGCGAATAAAAGCCCTTGGCCGGCGAGCGGGCGCGTCGAACCAGCAGCACCTTGCCGTCGCGGAAAATCGCGGCGCTGACCGCGAGCTGGGGATGGCTCGGCTGCACGGTGCCCGCCTCAATTCGACATGATGGTATCGACGTCGGCTTCCGCGCCGCCGTTGATGATGCCGCCGCAGGCCGCGATCAGCGGCTTGACCCAGAGCGTGGCCTGCTCGGCAAGCTTGACGCGCGTGGCGTCCTTTTCCACCTCGCGCATGGCCGAGCCGACCGCGGTCAGGATCGAGGTCATGGTGTCGGTGATGTGGTCGAACTGGGCGCGCACGTCGGGAGCGGCTTTCTCATAGGCCTCGATCGCGAGATCGCGCGCCTTGAAGTTCGAGGCCGTGAAATGTTCGGCATAGGACAATGGCGTCCAGGTCAAGAAGTCTTCGGCGCATTCCGGCATGTCCGGGACCATTTCGAGCAGCATGACGGCTTCATTGAAATGGTTCAGATAGTCGGTGGCAAGTCCGGTCCGTGGGTTGATGTTGGCCACGCGCAGCCGCTCAGCCCAGGCCGCCGCCTCGGGGCCCGTCACTACAAGAGTCCGCGCGGGTTCGGAGACCATTGAGCTCATCGGCCACAGTGTTGACGTTGGGGGTTAAAAGGTGCTGAACGGACCCCATATAGGCCCTCAAGGATGTGCGGACGCTTTGTCATAACCTCGGCCCCGGCGGCTTTGCGGCAACTCTTTGGCTACCTCGAGCAGCCGAATTTCCCGCCACGGTACAACGTCGCCCCCACACAACCGATTCCAGTGGTGCTGGTCGACAAGGGCGCGCGGCATTTCCAGCTGATGCGCTGGGGGTTGCTGCCGACCTGGGTGAAGGATCCCCGTGGTTTTACGTTACTGATCAACGCGCGCTCGGAGACGGTGCTGGAAAAGCCCGCATTCAAGAACGCGATTCGGAGGCGCCGCGGCCTGATTCCGGCCGACGGTTACTACGAATGGAAGGCAGTGGACGGCCGCAAGCAGCCCTATTTCATCCATCGTGCCGATGGGCAGCCGCTCGGTTTTGCCGCGGTGTTCGAGACCTGGGTCGGGCCGAACGGCGAGGAGCTCGACACGGTCGCGATCGTCACGGCCGCCGCGAGCGATGACCTCGCCACGCTGCATGACCGCGTGCCGGTGACGATTTCGCCTGACGATTTCGAGCGATGGCTCGACTGCCGCGGCGACGAGCTCGATGGGATTCTGCCGCTGATGGCTGCCCCGCGCATTGGCGAATTCGCCTGGCACCCGGTCTCCACCCGCGTCAACCGCGTCGCCAACGACGACGCGCAGCTTTTGCTGCCGATCAGCGCCGAAGAGATGGAGGCGGAAGCGCCGAAGCCGAAGCGCGCGGCGCGAAAAGCCGTGGGCGTGTCGCCCGATGACGGGCAGGGATCGTTATTCTGATTGCAGGCGTCGTAGGGTGGGCAAAGGCGCAACGCGCCGTGCCCACCATCTCTCCCGTTCGCGATACGCGATGGTGGGCACGCTTCGCTTTGCCCACCCTACAGCTGCGGAGTTTGCGGCGGCAGTCTACACGATCTCCCGCGCCCGCAGCTCCGCGATCTCCGCTGCGTCAAAACCCAGCTCGCCCAGCACCGCATCCGTATCCGCGCCCAGCTCCGGCGCCATGTGGTCGAGCTTGCCGCCGCCGTGCGCCAGTTTGAATCCGCTGCCGGCGAAGCGCACGCGGCCGTAGGGCGTGTCGAGCTCCTGGATCGCGCCGCGCGCAACGATCTGCGGATGGTCGATGATCTCCTCGATAGTCCAGATGCTGGCGCAGGGCGCGCCCGCGTCCTCCAAAAGCGTCTCCCATTCGCGTGGGCTCTTCGTCGCCAGCGCCTCCTCGATGATCGCGCGTAGCGCGGGCTCATTCTCGTTCCGGGAAAACCAGTCGGCAAAGCGCGGATCGCATAGCGTGTCGGCGCGGCCGAGGGCCGTCATCAGTGCGCGGTATTGCTTCTCGCTGTTGACCGCGAGCAGGATGTAGCCGTCGCCGCACCTGAACAGGTTCGCGGTGGTCTTGCGGCTGACGGCCTGGTTGCCCGAAAGCTGCTGGCGATGCCCCACGACCGACCAGTCCGCGATCTGGCCCGACAGGAACGCCAGCGTCGCCTCCAGCATGGAGACGTCGACGAGCTGCCCCTTGCCGGTGCGGTCGCGCTGATAGAGCGCGCTGGAGACGGCGAACGCCGCGGTCGCGCCCGAAAGGACGTCGCAAACCGCAAAGCCCGCACGTGTCGGTCCGGTCTCGGGATGGCCCGTGATCGCCATGATGCCGGAGAGCGCCTGTATCTTGCCGTCATAGCCGGGGCGCAGCCGGTCGGGGCCGGTCTGGCCGAAGCCGGATACGGCACAGTAGATCAGCTTCGGATTGATCGCGGACAGCGCCTCATGGCCGATGCCAAGCTTGTCCATCACACCCGGGCGAAAGTTCTCCATGACGACATCGACCTGCGCGGCGAGCCTTTTCACGATTGCGATCGCATCCGGCTTTTGCAGATCGAGCGTCAGGCTGCGCTTGTTGCCGTTGATCGCCTGGAACGCGGGCGCGAGCCCGCGCTCCGCCCATTCGCGGCTGAGCGGCGTGCGGCGCATGTCCTCGCCCTCGCGCCGCTCGACCTTGATGACGTCTGCGCCCAGCAGCGCGAGCTGGTAGCTCGCATAGGGGCCCGCCAGCACTTGCGTAAAGTCGAGGATCTTGACGCCTTCAAAGGGCCTCGTCACGGCGCGCTTCTCCCGTCAGGCCGCACGGTTGCCGCGCGCAATCTCCTTCTGCTTGTCGAACTCGGCGCGCCGCCGCGCAAGCTCCTCAGCGCTGAGTTGCGCGACGTTGTTGTAGTCGAGCTTCCAGGAAGCGTCCTCGCTCCAACGCAGCGGCGATTGCATCGTGGTGCGCGGGCCACTGGCGGACTCGAGCAGCTTCAACGCCAGCTCCAGCGTCTGCGCCTGCGAGGCGGCATCATGCGGCTTGCCGGCGGAATTGCCGAGTGGGAAGTCGGAGAACAAAAAGCGCGGCACGGCGGCATGCTCGACGATGTCCTTGGCGCAACCCATAATGACGGTGGGAATACCGCTCTCCTCGAGATGCCGAGCGACCAGCGCGGAGGTTTGGTGGCAGACCGGACAGTTCGGTACCAGGACTGCAACATCGACCTCGTCGGCGAGGCAGCGCGCCAGAATCTCCGGCGCGTCGGTGTCGAGGGTGACGCGATGGCTGCGGTTGGTTGGCGCACCGAAGAAGCGCGGGCTCACCTCGCCGATGCGCCCCGCGGCGGAGGCCTTCAGGAGCTGCGGCAGTGGAAACCAGGTACCGCTGTCGGTCGCGCTCGTGTGCTTGCGGTCGTAGCCGATGTGCGAGATGCGCAAATCGTGCGGTTGCGTGGTGTCGCCGTCATAGACCTTGTGGAACTTTGCCCCGCCATTGTACGCCGCCCCCGGCCCCTGATCGCCCTTGGTCGGATCGTAAGGCGCGGCCGTGGTGATGATGGTCACGCGCGATTGCGAGAGCCTCTTCTTCAGCGGCTGGAACGGCGCGTCGACATAATGCGCCCAGCGATATGGCGTGGTGTAGCCGATGGCCGAGTAGTAATCGCGCGTCCGCTGCATATAGGGGATGGGAGCGTCGTAGTCGGGCGCAAAGCCGAATTCATCGTCGCGCGGAGCTGACATGGAAGCCGACATTGGGCGCGTCTCCTCTCGTTCTCGTTGCGGACAGAGTAGAGATAGTCGGCGATTTGCTCAACAGCGAGCGGGGTGATGCAGATCAGAATTGCAGTCGTAGGTGGGGCCGCGCCGACGCTGCCTCTTACCCTCCCCTGGAGGGGGAGGGTCGATCGCGCGCAGCGCGAGCGGGGGTGGGGTGAAGGTCGCTCCGCATCGAAAACTGCCAGTGTGGAGAGATCATCCCGACGCTTCGCGGCGACCCTCCCCCTCCAGGGGAGGGTAAGCAAGCTCAGCGAAACACATGCAGCGCCGCATACTGCAGCAGCATGATGGTCTTTGCATCCACGATGCGGCCGTCGGCGATCATTGCGAGCGCCTCGTCGATCGAAATCTCCAGCACCTCGATCTCCTCGCCTTCGTGTTCGAGGCCGCCGCCGTCGCCGATCTTCATCTCCGGCTCGTATTCGGCAACGAAGAAGTGCAGCTTCTCCGTTAGCGCGCCGGGGGTCATGAAGGCCTCGAATACCTTGTGGACATCGTGCAGGCGATATCCGATCTCCTCCTCGGCCTCGCTGCGGATGCGCGCTTCGGGATCGGCGTCGTCGAGCATGCCGGCGGCGGCTTCGATCAGCAGGTCGTCATAGCCGTTGACGAATGTGGGATAGCGAAATTGCCGCACCAGCACGACGGTGCGCCGCTTGCGGTTGTAAGGCAACAGCGTCGCACCGTTGCCGCGGTCATAGACCTCGCGGGTTTGCGTCTGCCATTCCCCATTGTTGCGGCGCCACTCGAAGGTCGTCGCTTTCAGGATGTACTTCTTGTCCGAGAGCAGGCGGACGTCTTTGACGCGGACACGGTCGGAAACGGACATGGAGGCCTCTAAGGAGTAGGGTCGCGGCCGTCGAGCCATTTGGCGAACATCACCGACGTTGACTCTTCGAAGCCGAGGGAAGTGTAGAACGCGCCGGCCTGCTTGTTCTCGCGGCGGACCAGGAGCTGGAGTTTCGCGATGCCGGCATTGCGCAGCCAGTCCTCGGCCGCAGCCATGATGATGCTGCCATAGCCGCGCTTGCGGAAATCGGGATCGACCGCGACGTAATAGATCCAGCCGCGATGGCCGTCATGACCGACCATCGCGCTGGCCACCATCGCATTGCCGTTCCGTCCGATCAGCACGGTCGAATTCGCCTCGCGCCGCGCGAGCGCGATATCGGCATGCGGGTCGTTCCAGGGTCGTGTCAGACCGCAGCGCTGCCACAGCGCGACGACGGTTTCGACATCGGCATCCGCGATTTGAGCGATCGCGAGCGGGAGAGGGGAGACGGACACGTTCACAGCACTTTTCCGGGGTTCATGATTCCAAATGGGTCGAGCATTGCCTTGACCTGCCGCATGAGTTCGATCGCGGTCTTGTCCTTCACGTCGGGCAGTTCGTCGCGCTTGAGCACGCCGATGCCGTGCTCGGCCGAGATCGAGCCGCCCAAACGCAGCACGATCTCGAACACGACCGTGTTGACGTCGTGCCAGCGGGCAAGGAAGTCGGCAGCATCGGCCCCGATCGGCTGGCTGACGTTGTAATGCAGATTGCCGTCGCCGAGATGGCCGAACGGCACCGGCCGCGCGCCGGGGATCAGCTTGACCACGGCGGCATCAGCCTCCGCGATGAAGGCAGGCACCTCCGCGACGGGTACGGAGATGTCGTGCTTGATCGAGCCGCCCTCCGGCTTCTGCGCCGCCGACATCTCGTCGCGCAGCTTCCAGAAGCCGGCGCGCTGCGTCAGGTTCGCGGCGATCACGGCGTCGTCGACGATCTCCTCCTCCATCGCGCGAGATAGGATCGATTCCAGCATCGCGCGCGCGTCGTCGCGCGGCGAGGACAATTCCATCAGCACGTACCAGGGATGCTTTTGCTCCAGCGGATCGCGCACGTCGATGCCGTGGCGGATCGAGAAGTCGACCGCCATTTCCGCCAGGAGCTCAAAGCTCGTCAGCGCGTTCGAGGCTTCGCCTTGCGCGATGGTCAGTAGCTTCAGCGCCTGTGCCGGCGATTTCAGCCCGACGAATGCGGTCTCGATCGCTCGCGGCTTCGGAAACAGCTTGAGGGTCGCCGCGGTGATGATGCCGAGCGTGCCTTCGGCGCCGATGAAGAGGTTATGCAGGTTATAGCCGGTGTTGTCCTTCTTCAGCTTCGACAGCGCGTTGAGCACGCGCCCGTCAGCCAGCACGACCTCGAGCCCCAGCGCCATCTCGCGCGCAACGCCGTAGGCGAGCGCGGCGGTGCCGCCGGCATTGGTCGAGAGATTGCCGCCGATCGTGCAGCTTCCCTCCGCGCCCAGCGAGAGCGGGAACAGCCGATCCACCTCGGCCGCCTTCTGCTGCGCGATTTGCAGCACCACGCCGGCCTCGCAGGTCATGGTGTTGGAGGCGGTGTCGACCTCGCGGATCTTGTCCAGCCGACGCAGCGACACCACCACCTCGCCATTGTGCGGGGTCTGGCCACCGACGAGCCCGGTGTTGCCGCCCTGCGGCACGAGCGCGATTTTGTGTTCTGAGGCGAGCTTGCAGATGGCGGAGACTTCCGCAGTCGTCGCGGGCCGCAGCACCAGCGGCGAACGGCCATGAAACAGGTTGCGCTCCTCGGTGAGGTACGGCTCGATGTCCGCCGGGTCGGTCACGGCATATCTGGCGCCGACGATGGCGCGAAATTTCTCGATCAGCTCGGGCGCAAGCGGAGCGACGGCAGGTGTCGTGACGTTCATCTCTTCTTCTTTCTTCATCGCAATCCATTCTATTGCACATGATCCTATCGGAAAACCGCTGCACACTTTGCGCTAACGCGGCCCTCCGGTCCGGATCATGTGCTACCGCGCGACCGCTGCGCGCCGCAGCCGGTCGTTGATCGCTTCGCCGAGCCCTTCCTCGGGGATCGGCATCACCGCGATGGCGCGCGGGCTCTTCGCATCGAGGGCGCGAAGATGGCCGAACAGATTGGCGGCGGCTTCATCGAGATCACCGCTCGCTGACAAGTTCATGACGCTTGCCGCCTGTTCGATGCCGGGCAGCACGGCTGGTCCGAAGGCGAGCAGGGCCTCGCCGGGCGCGACGTCGTGCGCAATGAGCCGTACGGCGGCGCGCGGCGCGTAATGCGAGGCGAGCATGCCGGGCGCCAGCGGCTGGCTGTCGTCGCTTTCGACATCCTGCGGCGGCCGCGCCAGCGGCGCGCCGAGCGCGGCCTCGATTTTTTCGCGCGACAATCCGCCGGGGCGAAGCAGCATCGGCGTCTCGAAGCAGCCGAGAATCGTCGATTCGACGCCGACCTCGACGGGCCCGCCGTCGACGATCAGGTCGATCCGCCCCGCAAGATCGCCTTCCACATGCGCCGCCAGCGTCGGCGAGACATGGCCGGAGATGTTCGCCGACGGCGCCACTACCGCCCCGCCGAAGGCACGCAGGATCGCCTGCGCCACCGGGTGGGCGGGAATCCGGATTGCGACCGTATCGAGCCCGGCGGTCGCGAGATCAGCGACCGGACAGCCTGCGCTCTTTGGCACCACCAGCGTAAGCGGCCCCGGCCAGAATTCTTCCGCGAGTCGGATGGCGCACGAATCGAACCGCCCGATGCGCTTCGCCGCCGTGAGGTCGGCGACATGAGCGATCAGCGGATTGAAGGCGGGGCGGCCCTTGGCGGCATAGAGATGGGCGATCGCGGTCGCGTTGGCGGCATCAGCACCCAATCCGTAGACCGTCTCGGTCGGAAACGCGACCAGCAGGCCTGCGGCAAGCGCTCGCGCAGCGGCGTCAGTAGCGGCCGGTCCGGCCTGCAGAATCTGGGTGGTCAAGCCCGTTTTCACTGGGACAAAATTCCTCAAATCGGCCGCTTGCGGTGTGCCGAACCCGACGCTATAAGCCGCCTTCTTGTCGGAGTGTGGCTCAGCCCGGTAGAGCACTGCGTTCGGGACGCAGGGGTCGCAGGTTCGAATCCTGCCACTCCGACCATTATTTCAAGTACTTATAGTTTCGATGTTTTTTGGGCGCAATGAAATGCGCAATGATTTCGGGCACGGCAGCCATGCCCGTCGACCTTAAGGCTTACGCCAAGGCGTCGGGGAGCAGATAAAGCGGATTCGCGACGATCTTACACGCTGGAAGCCGGAAAAATGACGATCGGGGAACGCGAGGGAAAATGGGCCGTGGCGGACGTCCTCCCTCCAGACTTATTTTGGCTGACCTCCGCGCGCGAATAGCCCGCGGCGATAGGAGTTCAGCTCAGCGCCTTCCTCCAAACGCCTCCGCGACCTCTTCCTGGAAATCTGGGTGATGATGGCCATAGTTGGCCTCCAGTTGCTCCACGGTCATCCCAAGCCAGCCAGCGGCTTCCCACATATCGACGCCTGCTTGCATGAGCCAAGTCGCCGCGGTGTGGCGCAGGGAGTGGCGAACCACGTCATCACCCAGCCCCGCATCCTCCAGTATCCCCTCCCATGCCGATCTGATCTTGCCGGCAAGCGGCTGGCCATCGTGTATGCGGTTGACGACGAAACGTATCTGCTCGCCGTCCTTCATGAGGCCCGCCGCTCGGAGGTCGGACGAGCGCGCCTGGTCGATCTTCCGCCAACGGATCAGGTGAGGGCGAAGCCGGCTTGCGATCTTTGCGGGCGGTCGTCGCTTCTTGGTTGACCGCTCCAAGGCTCCTTTGCCCTGATACACCATTGCATCCAGATTCATCCAGGGATGGGTCGTTGTCGGCAGCCACTATGTGCGGCGGATCGTCTCTTCGCGGCGGGCACTGTAGATACCAACAAGGGTGAAGCGCGCAGCCGGACAGCGGCGACGGATCATCCAGCGATCACGTCTCAAAAGCATGCCATCTTCCCTGCGTTTCCAGGTCCCTCGCTCATCGTCCCACACGAAGCCAATGGCTGCGCCAAGCAATCGCGCGGCCTCATTGCGTGTCAGCCATCGGTGACGCCCCTCTGCCTTTGGAGGCAGGGTGATCTTTGGCACCACGCCGAGTGTGTGTTCCGCGTGATACTTGTTGACTGCAGCCCGCAAATCCTCAAGTCGGCGTCGCGCGGTCTGGTCTGAGACCGTGCCGTTGCGAGGCTTGATGTCGGCTTTGCTGTTGTTGTCGTTCGGCGTGCCCATGGACCATTCTACGAAATCGCGGCAGAGCTGGGCTTTGATTTCGCTGACAGTCTTGTCGCCAAAGAAGTTATTGAGGTCTAGCAAACGAATGAGCAGCAAGTCGTGCTGCGCCCATGCTCGCTGGTCGCTTTTGTCCTTGGGGCGCTTTGAAATTTCATAAGCGGTAAGGACGTCAGCTATGGCGAGGACGCTGGGGTCGGTGGCGCCGATTGTGCTGGTATGCCGTTCGCCGATGTAGCTTTCGAGCGCCTTCGCAGCGCCGTCAATGTCGTCGCGGCCGCAGCCTGTGCGGATTTGCCGGCCGCGGTCGAGGATGATCCAGGTTTCATCGTCCTCTCGGAACCAGAGTCGTGGCGGCTTGGCTTTGCGGCCCGGCATGACGGCTTGACCAGTTTGCGGATGGCGCGAGGTGTGGTCAAATCTTTGCCTGCCACTTTGGCAATTTCAAGAGTCCCAGTCGCCGCCGCTCTCCGCAACGATGACAAGGTCAATGGACCATGTGGAAAAAATACGACGGCGGCTTCGACGAGGGTCATTACTTCGTCCTCGTTCCATTGAGCGGGATCAGGGCGCGCTTTCGCGCGGGCGAGCTTGTCGATCTTACGCTTCGGCATGTCTTGGACGAGGCACTCAGGAAGGCGAGGCCTTTGAATTGACCGCTAAGTTACGTGTATGGGGGATTTGCTTTTCGAGAAAGGCTGCCTGTTGGCGAGTGCGGCAATCGGCGGCTTCAGAGTGCAGATGGGACAATCGGATTTTGCAAGCCGGGACAGTACTATCCGACGGCTAGGTTGGTTACCGATGCGAACCTGCAACCAGACCGTTATCAGCGGCAGACTATCGATCAGCTTCGTTGCTTTTGCTGCGTTTTCGGTTGATTTTGATCGCGTTTGTCCTGGTTTGTTTACGTCGTTTCTTGTGCGAAATTGGTGCGGTTGGCCAGCTTTCAATCTCTCGCCTCAAAGGGATAGCTGACATCTTGCTCAAGTTTAGCGCCATAATCCTCGACCGTGGGTTCGAATCCCACTCTCTCCGCCACGCTACAGTACTCCCTGTATCCGATTTTCCGAATCCGCAGCAAAATCAACGCGCTATCGGCCGGCAAACTGCATTTTTTGGTCGTGGGTTCGGAAGAGGGTTCTTCCGTCACTGCGCTCTACTCCCCTGTTTCCCATTGTTCGAATCGACAGCAAAAACAACGAGTAGCGCGATCAAGTCTATTGCAGTTAGCCGCCATGGTACGGCTAATCTCCGCCCAAACCGTAGGTTTTGGCTGTGGGTTCGGAGGATGGATCTCTCGAAGGAAAAACAGACGGCTCGCAAGCTCCAGCCGCTCGATTTCGTTGCGAAGCGCCACATTGAAGAACTGAAATTACAGGTACTAAAAGGAGGGCAAGCAGCACTGGCTCGGCGTAGGCTCGGTCAAGGACGTGTCGCTAAGAGATGCGCGCCTAGCTCGCAATGCAGGCATCGCGCGGGGAGGGCCCGAACCGCCCAAGTTCGCTCTTTCCATAAGCAAGATGTCGGCTGCTTCAAGCGAAGCATGGTTGTTTTCTTGACTTCTGATGGTCCTCTATCGTGCTCTTCGCGGCCCCGTCATCCAGCGCATAACTGATGCCAAGATGAGAAGAGTAGTAGGCTCGTCTCGTCGAATCGAGCCTTGCTGTTCAAAGCCCTTCTAGCGCTTCAGCGGCGGGTATCCGTCAACGTAGATCCAGTCTGTCGTTTCTGCTGGCTGATGGCAGCTCTTGCAATTGTCTCGATAGTCGAGTGTCGCGGCCACGCCGCCGCCCGGGAGGGGAAGCGAACGCGAGTTGGTCGACGGGTTACCAGCATCGAACCAAGACCAACCCCAGCCGTCACCCCAAACAGGCTTGTTCGCGGCATAACGACCCTTGCTGTCCTTCATCATGACGAACCAACCCTTCAGGCTGTCGGAATGGCTGATCGTGCCAGTGGTCATTTGCCCGGTAGCTGCCCCGAACACTTCTTTCACGAGCACTGTGCCGTCTGGAAAACGTCCGCTTGTTCGATAGGCCGTGATGGTTCCGGGCGAAGCATAGACGACGTGAAGTTCTTGCGAACCCGGGCCTTGGTCGGCGGCCGCCGCCCAGGTACCCAAAAACTCATACGTGGTTCGATAGGCGCTCGGCACATGCAGATTACCGTGTGCGTCCGCGACGGGCTCGGGCCTCGACTGGCCGCTGGCCGAGAGTGATGACATCACTGCGATAGTGACCACTGCCGAGAATCCTGCCGCGCAAAGTGCTCTTATCATCCGCATGATCAATTCCTCCGCATTTCTTGAGGAGCTTGGCGCATGATCGAAACCTTCGCCGCAATCAGGCTTTGAGCAGGTTGGAATCGACGGGCATCTTGCGCAGCCGTTTTCCCGTGGCCGCGAATACGGCATTGGCGATGGCTGGCACCATCGCGGACACGCCGTTCTCGCCCATGCCGCCGGGTGGCTCCGAACTCTTGACGAGATGAACCTCGACAGCAGGTGCCTCGTTCATGCGCAGGATTTGATATGTGTCGAAGTTCGACTGCTCGACCCGGCCGTTCTTGATGGTGATCTCGCCATAGAGCGCCGCTGTCGTGCCGAACATGACTCCACTCTGAAGCTGCGCCTCGACCGTGTCGGGATTGACCACCGTGCCGCAATCCATCGCGCAGACCACACGATGCACGCGCACCGAGCCGTCCTTGGCCACCTCGACCTCGGCAACTTGGGCTAAAATGCTGCCGAACGCGTTTTGTATCGAGACACCGCGGCCATATCCCTTGGGCAAAGGCTGGCCCCAGTTGGATTTCTCGGCAGCGAGATCGAGCACCGCCTTCGCGCGCGGATTGTGATCGAGCAGCGCGCGACGATAGGCAATCGGATCCTGCTTGGCCGCGGCGGCCAGCTCGTCAATGAAGCTTTCAGTGACGAACACATTGTGCGACGGACCGACGCTTCGCCAGAACGCGGTAGGAACGCCTTGCGGCTCGGTCCGCACAAATTCGACGTGCAGGTTCGGCAGGCCGTAGACAAGACCGATCGCGCCCTCCGTCGAATCCGGGTCGAGACCGTCCTTGTAGGCCGGCGGCAGCCACCGCGCGATCACGGATGGACCGGCGTAGCGATTCTTCCAGGCAGTCACCTTGCCGTCCTTGTCGAGGCCCGCCGACAAGCGATCGAACCAGTAGGGCCGGTACATGTCGTGCTGGATGTCCTCCTCGCGGGTCCACACGACTTTCACGGGGCCATCGACTTGCTGCGCGATCTGAACGGCGCGCACGGCCATATCGGCTTCCAGTCGCCGACCGAATCCGCCGCCGATCAGGTGATTGTGGACGATGACTTTCTCGACGGGCAGGCCGGCAGCCTTGGCGGCAAATGCCTGCAATCGCGCGATCGCCTGCGTCCCGATCCAGATCTCGCACTCGTCCTTGCGGACGTGCACTGTGCAGTTCATCGGTTCCATCGTGGCGTGCGCAAGAAACGGAATCTGATAAGTCGCCTCGACCTTGGTGGCGGCCTCATTCATCGCCTTGTCGGCGTCGCCGATCTTCTGCGCGACGGCACCCGGTTTGAGTGTCGCCTGCTCGAGTTGGCGGGTAATATCCGCCGAGTTGAGCCCGGCATTGGGACCTTCGTCCCATTCGATCTTGAGCGCCTCCAGCCCCTTCTTTGCTGCACCCATATGGTCGGCGACGACGGCAACGGCGTCGTCGAGACGAACGATTTGCCGCACGCCCTTCACCGCCTTGGCTGCCGAGTCATCGACGCTCTTCAGACGCCCGCCGAACACCGGCGACTGCGCCAAGGTCGCGATCCTAACGCCTGGCGGACGCGCATCGATGCCGTACATCGCCGAGCCATTGACCTTTCCAGGAGCATCGAGCCGTTGGGCGCGCGTGCCGATCAGCTTGAACTCTTCCGGCCGTTTCAAGGGGACGTCTTGCGGCACCGGTATCAGCGCGGCGTCTGCGGCGAGATCGCCATATGTCAGGCGACGCCCCGTCGCATCATGGATCACGGTGCCGTCCTGCGCCCGGCACGTCTTGGCGTCGACCGCCCAGCGTTTGGCGGCGACTGCGATCAGCATCATCCGCGCCGTAGCGCCGGCCTGGCGCATCGGCTTCCATCCGCCGCGCATCGCATTCGAATTGCCGGTCGCCTGTACACCCAGCATCGGATTGACGTACAGCTTCTCGTTCGGCGGTGCATGTTCGAGACGAATCTGCTTCAGGTTCACCTCCAGCTCCTCCGCGATCAGCATTGGTATCGACGTGTAGGTGCCCTGGCCCATCTCGACATAGGGCATGGTCAGAACGATCTCGCCGTTGCTGCCGATGCGGATGAAGGCATTCGGCGCGAAGCTGTCGGCGGCTGCGGCCTCGCCACGTCCGAAAGGCAAGCTCAGGCTCAACATCAGTCCGCCGCCGGCAGCGGCACCGGCGACCAGGAAGTTGCGCCGCGAGAGATTGGTGTCGTGGGCGCGCGATGCGATACGATCGAGAATCATGATCAGCCCTCCTTGCCGGCCGCCTGTGCGGCAACCTTGATGGCCTGGCGGATGCGCACATAGGTCCCGCAGCGGCAGATGTTGCCGCTCATAGCGTCATCGATGTCGGCGTCGGTCGGATGCGGGTTGCTTGCGAGCAGCGCCGAGGCCGACATGATCTGACCGGACTGACAGTACCCGCATTGCGCCACCTCATGATCAAGCCAGGCCTTCTGGACCTTGGCGCCCGTCGGCGTTGCGCCGATCGCCTCGATCGTCGTGACTTTGGAATCGCCGATGCTGTCGACCGATGTGATGCAGGAGCGGGCAGGAGACCCATCGATATGCACCGTGCAAGCGCCGCACAGCGCCATGCCGCAGCCGAACTTCGTCCCGGTCATGCCGAGGACGTCGCGCAGCACCCAGAGCAGCGGTGTGTCGCCGTCGACATCGACTGTGCGCGTGCTTCCGTTGACAGTAATCGTGAAAGCCATGATCTTTCTCCTTGCCGTCGTAAAACAAAATCGCGAGCTGGATCTTGAGGACGCTTGTCAGCTTCCACCAAGAGTGAGGCTACGGCTCTACCTTGAGCACCGCCTTCATGTTGGGATGGTATCGGCAGAAATAGTCGACGGTCCCCGTCTTCTTCACGACAAATGAGGCCGTTTGCTTCGGCGGGAGCATCACGTCGAAATCGCCGCTCTTCGCCGTTGCGGTATGGGCGAAGACATCCCTGTTGATCCATTCGATGGTGTCGCCCGCTTTGGCCGACACCTCGGCCGGCTTGATCTCCATATTCTCCATGGTGATCTGGACCGTTGCCGCGCGCACGGGAGTGACGATCGCACAACAGATGAGCGAGGCAACGATGAGACGAGCGCGTCCAGGCCGCATGGAAGATCTCCTACTTCAGGCTGGCCGCGATATGCTCGGCATGCTGCTCGTGGCCCTGAAATATCTTGAGGCCAGTCTGCAACAGCCCCTTCAGTTCGGCATTATTTGCCGATGGAATCAGCAGCGTTTCGAGCGCGGCGTTGACTGCCTTGTGATAGGCGATCTCGTTGGCGACATAAGCCTTGTCAAAGGCCGCCCCGCTCAGCTTGCCGAGCTCGGCCGATTTGTCGGCGGCCTGCTTGGACAAAGCCTTGCTGGTGTCGTTGTCTTCGGGCGTCACGTTGAGCTTCTTGACCAGGTCGAGCGCAAGTTGATTGACCGCTTCGTGGTCGCGCACCATGTTGTCCGCAAACGCCCTGACCTCCTTGTCGCGAGCTTTCGACAAAGCCTGTTTTCCGGCGGCGACGTCGATCACGCCGGCGGTGTAGGCGATATGAGCAATTTGCGGGTCGGTGAGCTTGCCGTTCTGCGCCAGCACCGGGCTGTTCAATAGCGTTATCGCGACGACCGCTGCGCCAAATCGAACTAACATGATGTTTCTCCTGTGGATGATTTGATGGGTAGCTGGATCTCAAGGGCGGTTGCCGACTTCCGCACGTCGGACGGCGTTCGTGAGCTCGGGGGTGAAGCTTGTGTCGCCTTCGTCAATGTGTCCGGTCAGCCGCGCAGTGACCTCTTGCAGTACCCAGCCGTTGCCGTCCGGATCGCTGAACGAGGCGTACGAGGCGTAGCTTTTTCGCTGCGGATTTGGGCCGCTGCTTAGGCCTTCCGCGCTGGCATGGTGGAACACGCCGCCGGCGTCGTGAAATGGCTCGCTAGTTGCCAGGCCGCGACGGAGCAGTTCGTCGCGAGCGGCCATGATGTTGGAGACGATGAGGTGGAGTCCATTCGCCGAGCCGGGCGCAGCCGCGGTCACGTTTCTCCCGAACATGATCGAACATCCAGAGCCTGGCGGCGTGAACTGGATCACCCGGTAATCATCCCCGGCAGTGTAGTCGAGGTCGAGCCTCCAACCCAAGTCGCTATAAAAGCGTTTGGCGCGATCGACATCCGAGACGGGAATGACGACAACTTCGAGCTTCATGTCAATTTCGGTACCCATGATAGTTCTCCAGATGTTTACTGAAGCAACGCCGCCTGTAGGGTCGGCGCTGACCAACCAGAACTTGAACTTGTAGCTAGGGAGACCGCGGGGGCGCCGGAACTCTCAACCCGCTCATATCGTCTCTTACTGATGGTATGAGCAGATGCCGCGACACGGGCGAGGGTGAGATTCAGACAGACCGATATCCAGCCTTGAGCCACGCGGAGACCTGGCTCGCATATTCCTCGGGTGCGTCCTCCCAGATGAGGTGACCGCCTTCGAGAAGGGTGTAGCGGTTGTGCGGAAGATGATCGGCGAGCAGCTGCCCATTCGGCGGTGGCACGATCGGATCGTTTTTTCCGGCAATGATCAGCACGGGCGTCTCGATGCTCGGGAGTAACTGCCGCAGTCGCGGTAAATCGCGTGGGTAGGCGCGGACGAAATTGGCCGCGTCCTCGAACCGCCGGCCCGCCGAAGACAATCGGTAGTCTTCAAGCACAGCGGGGGGTGTCTTGCGCACCGCAGACTGCGCGACGAATCCTGCGCCGATATCGCCGCCTTCGGTTTCGGCAAACGCGCCGACGGGAGAGTTGATCAGGTCCGTCAGGTGGCTTGCCGCGAGGTCGGGGCTCGTTGCGCCGCTTCCAACCACCAGGCTTTCGAACAGCTTCGGCTTGCGCGCGGTTGCAAAGAGCAACGCCGTCGTTCCCACGTCCGGTCCGATCGCATGCATTCGCTCAATTCCGAAGTGATCGGCCACCTTGATGATGAAGTTGCCCATTGCTTCAGGCGAAAACAGGTCGGCGCGTCCCTCTGATCGGCCAAATCCCGGCAGATCGATGAGGAGCAACGGGGAATGCTTGCCGAGTTCTGCGGTAGCGCCCCGAAAAGCGTAGATGCTTTCCGGCCAGGGACTGGTCAGCAACACGGGCACCCCTGCGCTCGCGCCCGTACGGGCGAACCGAATTTGCAGGCCGTCAATCGTGGCTGTCTCGACTTTGCCCATATCGGCAAGATCCTTGCTCATAATGCTCTCCATGATGATTGTTGAACGACTTGATGGATTCAATTGGAGGCTGCGGTTGCCTTGCGGACCTGCACTCTGTCGCCTGTCCGGCTGATTTCGAGAGCGTCCAACTGGTGCGCTGTTGAGAGAACCACGCGCTGGCCTGGCGCCAGAACGGACACGATGCGGATCGGCGTCCCGGCCTCGCCCTGTGCCAGCGTGGTGACGACATGGAATCCGTCGGGCTCAACGGTGTAGTAGGCGACGCCGGACACGTCGGCGAGACCGATGCTTTGGGCCGCAATCGGGCGCAGGTCGTTGGCGTGAGCGGACCCCAGCGAGGCCACGGTTAGTGCGGCGGCAAAAAGAGTGCTGCGGATCGACATTGGAATCTCCTTTGGTTTGGGCGGCGGGCCGATGCCCGTCGCTCTCTTGCCGCCGGAGATGGTCGGGCTATGATCATCGATCAAACAAGTTGGATCGATGATGAGTATCGATGCCGTCAATCTCGGCCATATCGACCTGAATCTTCTTGTTTACCTCGATGCGCTGCTCACGGAACGCAGTGTCACGCGCGCTGCGGTCCGCGTCGGCATTAGTCAGTCTGCGATGAGCCACAACCTCGCGCGCCTGAGGGAGCTGTTCGATGATGAGCTTCTGACACGGGGGCCAGAAGGCCTGCGCCTCACCCCGCGGGCGGTGACGTTGGCTGAGCCGGTGCGGGCCACGCTGACCCAGATCCAGACGCTGGTGGCGCGAGACGAAGCATTCGACCCCGCAACGGCGGTGCGAACCTTCAGGTTCGGATTGCCGGACAGCATGGAAATTCTGATTGTCCCGAGGCTTCTCGCGCGCATGCGCGAGGTCGCGCCTGGCATCCACCTGCGGCTCTACAACATCGACTCGTCCCGGCTCCTGGATGAACTTGACGCTGACGAACTGGACCTCGCAATCGGCTACGATGTGTTCCCGCAGGGGCAGGTCCATCACAAGCGGCGTCTGCTGTTCACCGAGGGCTTTTTGTGCATGTTTAGCGCTGAGAGGACGAAGATCGTCCCTCCGATCTCGCTAGAGGACTACGTGCGGCTTCCTCATGTTCTGACCAGCCTGAGGCCCGGGCGCAGCGTGCGCGGCATTGTGGACGAGGCGCTGGAAAAGGTCGGGTTGCGGCGAAATGTCGTCCTGACCACGCCACGTTTCCTCACGGTCCCGTCCCTCGTGGCGCACGCACCCGTCGTCGTAACCATGCAGGCGCGATTGGCTCGCCTTTTCGCCACCGAATTCGGGCTTGGCCTTAGCCCGCCTCCGGTGGAGTTGCGCGAGGTTGAGGTATCGCTGCTGTGGCATGCGTCTTACGATCGCGACCCCGCCCATATCTGGTTCCGGCGGATGGTGGTCGAGCTGGTCGCGGAGTTGTGAGAGGCGGAATTCGAAGGGCGGCAAGCGCCGCCCTGACCTGATGTCATCTTGGCAGGGGTTGTGCGGCGAACTCGTTAGCTCGGAGACGTGTCAGATGAAAGCCTACTTGATTGCGGCAGAGACGGTTCACGATGACGCGATGTTTGCAGAGTATCGAAAGCAGGTTGGCGCTACTGTCAAAGCGTTCGGGGGTCAGTTCATCGCCGCCGGTGGCAAGCTGACGGTGCTCGAAGGTCAGTGGCAGCATCCCGGCACTGTGATCATTGAATTTCCGTCACGCGAGTCGGCTGAAGGTTGGTATAAGTCCGCCGACTACCAAAAGATCATTGGTTTGAGACTCAAGAGCACCAGCGGGACTCTGGTTATCCTTGACGGAATCTAACAAAGATCTAGGAGAGATCGCGCCAGCCTTGCCGTCAGCTCAAGTTGCACCTCCGCCCTGATTTTCATCTGGTTCGTGCTCGCTCGCCGACGCCGGTCGAGTCGAAAAGCGCCGCCGATAATCGCGCGGCGAAATCGCCAAGTGCCGTTGGAAGGTCGTGCGCATGTGCTCCTCATCGCCGAAGCCGCAACTGCGCGCGATTCGGTCGACGCCCTGTTCGGTTTCCTCAAGCAGCCGTCGGGCTGCTTCCAGCCGAAATACCTCCACTGCTTTCGCCGGACTCCGGCCGGTTTTGGCCTTGTAGCTTCGGGCAAAGTTTCGGGGACTCATGCCCACCCGCTCTGCCAGGAGGTCGACGTTCAGTCGTTCATTACTGAGGTTGTTCGAGATCCAGATGTGTAGATTTTCAAAAGCCGTCGAACTCAATGTCTGGGTTTTCAGAAGCTCGCTGAACTGCGACTGTCCGCCGGGCCGCTTCATGTAGATCACCAATTGGCGGGCGACCTGCATAGCGATCTCGCGCCCACAGTCCTCCTGAACGAGCGCAAGCGAGAGATCGATCCCCGCACTAACCCCCGCCGATGTCCAGATCGGACCGTCCTGAACATAGATCGCGTCACGTTCCACGCTCAGGTTGTCGTAACGCTGGTCCAGCAGATCGCACGAGGCCCAATGCGTCGCGGCTCGACGTCCATTTAGAAGACCGGCTTCAGCCAACAGGAACGCGCCGGCGCAAACCGACGCCGTTCGTCGTGCCCTCGATGCGTGCGCTGCCAGCCAATCCACCAGGCGACGATCTGCGAGCGTGGGCTCCATATCCAGCGCGCCCGGAACGATGATCGTGTCGATTTCCGCGTTGTCGAACCGCGCAATCGGCGTTGTCTCGATAGCCACGCCTTCAGCAGTCACGATCGGCCCGCCATCCAAGCTGACCGTGTGCCGCGCGTAGCCATGCCGGCCACTCTGCTCCATGAACTTCGACGCCGACCAGAACACGGTGAGCGGACCGGTAAGGTCGAGCAACCCCATCCCCTCGAAAGCCACGAAGAGCGCCTGCCGGGCGAGGGGATCGTCATGTGACATCATTGGCAGAAATTCAGGGGTATATGTCGTTTCAGACAGGTTATGTCATGCCTAATTTGCGCTTGTCAACGGGGCCGGTCGGAAGCCGCCACGGCTCAACGTCGGGAGAACGCTATGTTCGAGACGGAATCCGCTTCAAAACAGGTGAAGTTCGCGCTCTTGGAAGGCCAACTGCTCAGTCGGGAACTCGACCGTACGGCCTTCGTTCAGCGCGCATCACAACTGGGGCTGCCCGCGGCGGCTGTATCCGAAGCCGCAGATAAATACCTCGCCATCGCCGCGAACCAAACAGCTCTCCGGGCGGGGCTGCGCTCCACCTATGATTACATCGTCATCGGTTCCGGGGCATCCGGCTCGGTCGTGGCTCGTCGTTTGGCCGAGAACAAGGATGCGCAGGTTCTCCTGCTCGAAGCGGGCGGCGACGACCTGAAGCCCGGCATTTTGATCACCGAGACCTGGTTCTTCAACCAGGGCGGCGAACTCGATTGGAATTTTGGCGCTGAACGAAACGCGAGTGTCAACGACCGTTCGATCACCCAGGCGATGGGCAAGGCCTTGGGTGGCGGCACCAGCATCAACGCGATGGTCTGGGCCCATGGCCACAAGAATGATTTTGATCATTGGGCAAGGGAAGCCGGCGACGACGCCTGGGATTACCGGCATGTTCTCGACATCTACCGGCGTATCGAAGATTGGCACGGTGCTCCAGACGCCGAGCGGCGCGGCAGCGGCGGCGAGGTCTTCGTTCAGCCTGCACCCGATCCAAATCCCATCGCTCCCGCTTTCCTCAAAGCCGCCGAGTCGATCGGTATCCCGACTTTCGCTGATCAGAACGGCGTTATGCAGGAAGGCCCGGCCGGCGCGGCCATCACCAATGTTCGTATCCGTGACGGTCGGCGGCTGAACATCTCCTCGAGCTACCTCTATCCGGTCATGGATCAGGCCAACCTGACCGTGCTGACCGGCGCCTATGTCAATCGTCTCACGATCCACGGCGACACCGTGAGCGGTGTTGAGTTCGAATGGCAAGGCAAGGTCCGCTCGATCAGAGCTTCAAGCGAGGTCGTGCTGTCGGCGGGTGCGATCCAGACGCCGAAGATCCTCATGCTGTCGGGAATCGGCGCTCGTGCTGAGCTCGCTCGGTTCGGCATAGCCACCACATCGCACCTTCCAGGTGTCGGCCAAAATTTTCAGGATCACCCGATCATTGGCGGCGGCCTTTGGGAGGCCCCCGAACCAGTCGTCATCCGGAACAACGCGGCCGAGGCCAATCTCTTCGCGAAGAGCCGTCTGAACCTCGACACGCCGGACCTCCACATCTGGCACATCGAAGCGCCTTATCTTTCAGAGGTCACGGGACACCACGCCGTCGCGAACGCATGGTCCATCAGCCCGGGCCTGGTACGCCCGGAAAGCCGCGGCTTCCTTCGGCTGAAATCGGCGGACCCGCGCGAGGCGCCGGAGATCCATGCCAACATGCTTGCCGATCCCCGCGACTTGGCAGCCTTGCGCAAGGGCATGGAGATAGCCCGGGCGCTCGGCAACTCGCCAGCGATGAAGCCGTTCGTCAAGCGCGAGATTCTGCCGGGACCGATCGCAGGCGAGGCATTGGATAATCTGATCCGCGACGGCGCGATGTCGATGCATCACCCGACCAGCACCGCCAAGATGGGCCAGGACGACCATTCGGTCGTGGACGCGAAGCTGCGAGTCTACGGCGTGAAAAACCTGCGCGTCGCCGACGCTTCGATCATGCCCACCATCACCACCGGCAACACCCAGGCCCCTTGCGTGATTATCGGCGAACGTCTCGCCGAGATCCTCGCAGCCTGATGCCTCCCGTTCCCGAGAAAGGAAGTTCGCAATGACCAAACGCTTGAACAACACCACTGTCGACCGACGCCAGCTTCTTGGCACCGCCGCAAAGGGAATCGTTGCCGCGGGAGCAGCGAGCCTGATCTCTCCACACGCAGCGTCCGCCACCCGAAGCGACGAAATCCGCCCGTTTCACATCAACGTTCCGGAAGAGCAACTCGTTGATCTCCGCCGGCGGATCGCTGCGACAAGGTGGCCTGAAAGGGAAATAGTGGAGGATACGAGCCAGGGCGTGCAGCTCACCACTATGCGCGAACTCGCGCACTATTGGTTGACGCAATACGACTGGCGCAAGATTGAGGCGAAACTGAACGCTCTTCCGCAATTTGTCACGGAGATCGACGGGCTCGACATTCATTTCATTCACGTTCGATCGAAGCACGAAAATGCGCTGCCGATGATTGTCACGCACGGTTGGCCCGGCTCGATCATCGAGCAGATCAAGATCATCGAGCCACTGACCGATCCCACGGCCCGCGGTGGCAGCGCATCCGACGCGTTCCATCTCGTGATCCCGTCGCTGCCCGGTTATGGCTTCTCAGGAAAGCCGACAGCGCCTGGCTGGAATCCGCCTCGCATCGCCCGGGCGTGGGCGACGCTGATGCAGCGCCTCGGTTACACAAGGTACGTGGCGCAGGGTGGCGACTGGGGGAATGCCGTCACGGAGAACATGGCCGTGCAGGAGCCGGCGGGACTACTCGGTATCCACACCAACATGCCGGCCACGGTTCCGGCCAACATCTCGAAGGCACTGGCGCGGGGTGAAGCGCCGACCGCCGATCTCACGGTCGAGGAACGCAATGCGTGGGACCAACTCGATTTCTTCAACAAGAATGGTCTGGGCTACGCCATCGAAATGAACAACCGCCCGCAGACGCTGTACGGGATCGTCGATTCCCCGGTCGGTCTCGCGGCCTGGATGATCGACCATGATGATCGCAGCGAGAAAATGATCGCCCGCGTGTTCGACGAAAAGACGGAGGGGCTGACGCGGGATGACGTTCTCGACAACATCACGCTCTATTGGCTGACGAACACCGCGATCTCTTCGGCGCGCCTCTACTGGGACAACGCTCACCATCCAACGGGAGGCTTCTTCGACCCCAGGGGCATCAGGATCCCGGTCGCCGTGAGCGTCTTCCCTGACGAGCTCTACGCTGCGCCGCGGACCTGGGCCGAGCAGGCTTATCCGAAACTGATCCACTACAACAGGCTCCCCAAAGGCGGTCACTTCGCCGCTTGGGAACAGACGGAGCTGTTCACAGCAGAGATGCGCACGGCGTTCAAGTCGTTGCGGCAATCGAGCTGAGAACAGAAGGGCGTGCACCAAGACGCGCGTCCTTCCTTCATCACCTGAACGATTAATACGACCAGAATCGCAACTCCATCAAACGCAACGCGTCAGTTGGTGGCGCCACCACTAGAGAGCATCCAAATGAAAATCCTCATGGTTCTGACTTCTCACGACAAGCTCGGCGACACCGGCCGCAAGACCGGATTCTGGCTCGAGGAGTTCGCCGCGCCTTACTACACTTTCCTCGACGCTGGAGCGGTCGTCACGCTCGCCTCGCCCAAGGGAGGACAGCCGCCCCTCGATCCGATCAGCGATACGCCGGAGGGGCAAACCGATTTGACGCGGCGCTTCAAGGAGGATCCTGCGGCCCAGGCGGCGCTCGCAAATACGCGAAAGCTCTCCGCTGTCAGGGCGGTGGACTACGATGCGATCTTTTATCCGGGCGGCCACGGCCCGATGTGGGACTTGACCGAGGATCCGCATTCGATCGCGCTCATCGAGTCCTTCTACAATGCCGGCAAGCCGGTGGCTGCCGTCTGTCATGCGCCCGCCGTGCTCCATCGCGTCAAATTCCGGGGCCAGCCGATCGTGAAGGGCAAGCGGGTGGCTGGCTTCACCAACAGCGAGGAGGAAGCGGTAGGGCTCACAAAAGTCGTGCCGTTCCTTGTTGAGGATGAGCTGAAGCGCCTCGGTGGGCTGTATGAAAGAGCAGCGGATTGGGCAAGCTTCGTCATTACCGACGGAAGACTTGTCACGGGCCAAAATCCGGCCTCATCCAGGGCTGCGGCCGAAGCGCTCCTGAAACTTCTGGCGCCGACCCGCGCCGGCAAGATCAGGCTCGAGCGTCGTTCGCCATTCTATTGGCGAGTCACCTTCGACCTCCCGCCGCTCAACATCTTTGGTCCGGAGACGGTCCCGCAACTGAACGAGATCATCACGGCGCTCGAAACCGATGAACAGGTAAAGGTCGTGGTCTTCGACAGCGCGGTCGAAGGGTTCTTCCTGACCCACTACAATTTTTTTGCGCCATTGGAGGAATCCACGAGGTTGCCGGTCGGACCGACGGGGCTGCAGGCGCTGCCCGACATGCTGGCTCGTCTCAGCCGGGCGCCCGTTGCATCCATAGTCTCGATTCGCGGCCGCGCGACAGGCGTGGGCAGTGAACTTGCACTTGCAAGCGACATGCGGTTTGCGAGTCGTGAAAAGGCCATCCTCTCGCAATGGGAAGTCGGTGCTGGTCTGGTGCCGGGCGGTGGACCGATGGCGCGGTTGCCGCGCCTGATCGGTCGGGGCCGTGCGCTGGAAGTGCTGCTTGGCGCCGACGATATCCGTGGCGATCTGGCCGAACGCTACGGTTATGTCAATCGATCGCTCCCGGACACCGAACTCGATGCTTTCGTCGACGCGCTGGCGACGCGGATCGCCTCCTTCGACAAGCAGGCGATCGCCGAAACCAAACGCCTGGTCAACGTGGCGAGCCTGCCATCCGATGCAGATATCGCGCCCGAATGGGACGCCTTCATCGCTTCCGTTCAACGTCCTGCCAGCCAGAACAGGATCAAGACTCTGCTTGAGCGCGGCTTTCATTATCCGGGCGATGTCGAAAGCCGGCTTGGATATCACGTCGGTCGATTGGGCGGTTGAGGCGCAACAGGTGAGAGGAGACGGAACATGACTCAAGCCCTGCATATCCCCGAGAGTTTCCTCGGCATCGGCTATACGAAGCATCGAGCTGGCCTCCCGCTGGAAGCTGTTCGTGTCCCTGTGCCCAAGCCGGCCGAGGACCAGGTACTTGTCCGCGTCGCCGCCTCATCGCTCAACCCGCTGGAGTATAAACTCGCAGACCTCAATTTCATGGGTCGGACGCCCCCGGTCGTTCTGGGCCTCGATCTCTCTGGGGTCGTGGTCGCTGTCGGACGTGCGGTTCGCGGTCTGCGGCCCGGCGATGAAGTTATGGCAATGGCCGATCTGAACGGCGACGGCGGCTGGGCCGCCGGGGGAGAAAACGGGCACAACGGTAGCTACGCCTTGGCGCGGGACTTCTTGACGGTCCGCAAACCGTGTTCTCTGAGTCACCGTCAGGCGGCGGTCATTCCGATGTGCTTTCTGTCCGCGTATTGCAGTCTCTATGAAACCGTCCGTGCCGGGGACACAGTCTACATCCCAGGCGGCGGCGGTGGCGTCGGTCATCTCGCAGTGCAGATGGCCGCTCGCGTTCTGGGAGCCGACCAGGTCATCAGCAGCGGCAGCACGGCGCAATCGATAGCATTGGCCCAGCAGTTCGGCGCGCACCATGTCTTCGACTATAAGCGTGACGACATCTCTGCCGAGATAACGAAGTTGACCGATGGACGGGGCGCCGACGTCGTATTCGACGCCACTTACAGCGAGGCCGGGTTCGTCGAAACGGCGAAGACCGTGCGCCGAGGGGGCAGCTGGATTGTGCTCGGAGTAGGTCCCGGAAAGACGACTCGGCGTGCCGAAACGAAGAGCCCTGTCGATTCCATCTTGGCTGAACGCGGCGCGGGGCACATCAATATCAATCTGCTACGTTACTTCTCTGAACCCGACACTCTCGATGCCAGCGCGAAGGTTTTTCTCCAGCGCGGTCTCACTCTGGCAGCTGAGTGGGCTGTGCAGGGATTGGTGACTCCGCATATCGGACGGAGCATCGACAGCTCCATTCAGGCCATCAATGCGGGTCTGGAGTCGCTTAGAGCCGGCAGCGGCACACTTGGAAAGATCGCGGTGACTGTGGATCCGGACCTGGACCTTCAGTAGGCGAATCGCACTCAGGAATGTGCAAAAGGTTACCCCGCGATCCGTTCCTCCAGGGAGTGCTTGGCGAATCCACCATTCGGCCTGTCACGCACATTTTATTGCTTCGTGTCCATGGGCGGAACTTCAGAGAGGGACCCAAGTGTCCCACATCGAGCTAAGGAATGATAGTTTTAATCCAATATGGAGCTTGTTATGGCCGAGGTTATTCGATTTGTCTCAAAATCCGAGCGCGAGCGCATCCGCCTGATCATGGAAGCCCGGTCGATATATGACAGCGTCTTCCCTCCGGCTGATTCCAGCAGCGAGCAGAGCGGCGATGCGACGGTGGGCCATACGACCGGCGCGTGGACGCCTCACGGCGGTTGATGTCGAGGCATGAGCCGTGGATTTGATCGCTGCGCTTCGCACGTTCGTTCGTGTCGGCCAGGTCGGCTCGTTCTCGGCCGTGGCGACGGAGCGAGGACTTACGCAGCCAGCGATCTCAAGGCAGGTCAGCGCTCTCGAAGAACATTTTGGGGCTCGTCTGGTCCAGCGTAGCACGCACGCTGTGACGCTCACGGAAGAGGGGCGAGGGCTTGTCCCAGAGGCACAGCAGCTTATCGATTCAGCCGACGGACTCATGGAGAAGACGGGCCGCCGTCGCGGCAAGGCTGTCGGCTGCGTCCGCCTGAGCGTGCCGTCGCCGCTGGGCCACTATTTCAGCAAACGGCTAGGCGCCCTGCTGGAAAAGCACGACGAGCTGTCAATTGATCTCATCATGCACGACGGTCCACGCGATCTCATTGGAGAAGAGATCGATCTTCAGGTTTGTGTCGGCATGGTCAGCGATTCCGCACTGATCTCGCGCCGGATCGGGACCACGGTCGGGTTGCTCGTCGCGGCGCCGAGCTATCTGAAAGGACGTGTTGCGCCGGAAGCGCCTTCGGACCTGCAAAAGCACGATTGCATCGAATATCGTCGATGGGGACAGGACAATATCTGGTGGTTCACGTCGCCGGAAGGTGCTGTGCCAGTGCCTGTGCGGGGTCGGTTTCGCGCCAGTGACTCCGAGGCCGTGCGCCTCGCTGCGCTCAATGGGCATGGTATTGCCTTGCTGTCTCATCTCGATGCTGACGACGACATCAGCGCAGGCCGGCTGCGCGTCTTGATGCCGGAATTTCCACCTTTGCGTTTTCCTTTGACGCTCGTCTATCCCTCGCGTCGCAATCTGCCCCCGCGGGTCCGTGTTATGATCGAATTCTTGAGCGAGATCGTACAGGGAGATCCCGCGATGAGGGATGGCGGTGACGTGCGTGCCATCGCTCCCGCCGAATTGTCCCATCCCGCTCTGGCCGTTTAGCAGCGTCTGCTCATACTAACGGTAAGAGACGATATGAGCACGTCGACAATTCCAGCGTCGTCGGACTCCCATTAGCTACGGTTTGAAGTTGGTTGGCCAACGCCGACAACTCCGGTCCTAGAGACCGCCCAGTAGCATGCAAACCGATTAGCTAAGGACACGACAATGGCACACGTTCTCCCCAGTGGAGGTGGCAAAGGCCTGATCGACATCGACGACGCCCTGCTGCTCCTGCTCGATCACCAATCGGGCCTCTTTCAAACCGTCAAGGACGTTACCGTCGCTGAACTAAGGGCGAACGTTTCGGCGCTAGCCAGGATCGCAACCCTGCTTAAGGTGCCGGTCATCACGACGGCATCTGTACCGGATGGTCCAAATGGCCCGGTCATGCCCGAGATCGCCGAACTCGCGCCGCACGCCGTCTACGTGCCGCGCCGGGGCGAGGTTAATGCGTGGGACAACGAGCTCTTCGTCAAGACCGTTCGCGAGACCGGGAAGAAGACGCTGATCATGGCCGGCGTCTGGACGAGCGTGTGCGTCATGTTTCCGGCGCTCGACGCGAAAGCTGCCGGCTATGACGTCTTTGCCGTCATGGATGCATCGGGCGATCCGAGCATCATGGCTTCTCAGACGACGCTCGCGCGCTTCGTGCAGGCAGACATTGTGCCGACCACGACCAATGCGGTGATCTGCGAGTTGCACAGGACCTGGAGGCGTCCGGAAGCGGCCGAAATCGCAGACATCTACACTATTGCCACGCCGAACTATCGGGCCGTCATGGAAAGCTACCAGCGGGCCAAGGAAGTCGGCTCGGCCACCAAGTAATGGGCGCGTGGGAGCACGTTATGAAAGCCTATATGTCCTCACTTGCGGTCGGCGTCCTGGTCGGAGTGATCTACAACCTCCTTAACGTGCGTTCACCAGCGCCGCCATTGGTGGCGCTGGTGGGCCTGCTCGGGATGCTCGGCGGCGAGCAGATCATCCCGACCGCCAGGCAAGTGGTCGCGAAGTACACCCCCACGGCCATGTGGCGGCAGGTGAAATGCGCAACGCCTTACGTGTTCGGTGCGCTGCCCGGCTGCGGCTTGGATGGCGACCAAACATCGGTGAAGCTGGTGGGGAACGGATCATGAGCGCTCCCGACCTGATCCTGCATCGCGGCCAGGCCACGCCGCCTTCACCTAATCAACCGCCGTTCGAATCCGTCACCAACTATGCCAATCCAGCGGAAGATATGGAGCAAGTTGCAAACTCGACGTTGAGAAAATTGAGGCTTCGTTTCATCCCGCTATTCTTTACGTGTTTTGTGGTCGCATGGCTTGATCGGGTGAATATCGGATTCGCGGCACTCACCATGAGTAAGGATATCGGACTGTCTTCGGCAGCCTTCGGGTTCGGCGCCGGCATTTTCTTCCTCAGCTATGTTGCTCTGGAGATTCCCGCAAATGTCATGCTCGAACGCTTTGGTGCCCGCTATTGGTTCGCAGCGGTTATGTTCGCACTGGGCATTGCCTCCGTAGCAATGATGTTGGTGCAGGACGAGACGTCGTTCTATGTCGTGCGTTTGCTTGTTGGAGCAGCTGAAGCCGGGCTCGCACCTGGTATTTTCCTTTATCTTTCTCGTTGGGTGCCAGCCGCGTCATTGGGCAGCATGATCGGCGGGTTCCTATTGGCGATGCCGGTCGCGAGCGTGATCGGGTCCCCGATATCGGGCATCATCATGCAGCTTCACGGCGTCGCCGGCATATCGGGCTGGCGATGGGTGTTCCTCCTCGAAGCAATTCCGGCTCTCGGGTTGGCGCCCATCACTCTTCGCATGGTGAGTGACGACCCTCGCAAAGCGCCATGGCTTACTATAGCGGAGCAAGTTTGGTTGTCTCGGCGACTCGCCTCCGACGCGGCTCATTTCCCGCGTCACGAACTAGGAATTTTGCAAACCGTTCGCCTGCCTATCGTACTACTCTTGGCGTTGGCATACTTCGGTGTCGTTGGACTTAACTATGCCTACAGCATTTTCTTACCACAAATTGTTCAGCACTTTGGCTTGTCGATCCTGCAAACGAGTTTTGTGACGGCGATTCCCTTTGGTATCGCGGCCGTTGGTATGGCCTGGTGGAGCTACCGGTCGGATCGATTGGATGAGCGACGCTTCCACCTCTTTCTGCCGCTAGCGATGTCAATCAGCGGTCTGGTCGCTTCCACGATAGTGGATCCGCCAACCTTGAAGCTGGCGTTTCTGTGCGTAGCGGCTTTCGGCATCTATGCAGCAATACCGATCTTTTGGACTCTGCCAAGAGCGGTGGTTCCTGCAAGCGCTCTTGCAGCAGGAATAGCGACTGTGAACTCAGTAGGAAGCCTCTCGGGCTTTGTTAATTCCTACGCTGTGGGAATCCTCAAGGATTTGACTGGAGAGTTTGCTGGAGGGCTGTGGTTTATCGCAGGCTTTGGATTGATTTCCATCATAGTGCTGGCCGCTGTAACGCGAGATACGGCCTGGGCCAGGAAGGGTGGCAGTTTGGCTGGGGCACAGGGCTCGCGAGGAGAGTGAGCGCGATGGACCGATCGTCGCAACTATCAGCAGCCGGATCCGCACGCCAATTGCCTTCTCACCTGAAATGAAACTCGGGAACCTATCAGTCGAACCACCATCCAATGCGCATTGGACGTTATGCGACAGGTGTTGATTGCAATTTTGTACAGAGGAGCATGCTTGTGAGTCAAAATGTACACTCGCTGGATCGCGCAATATCGCCGGGACTCCACGCGGCTAGGCCGAGCCGGGCCGAGGTCGAGGCAGCGGTACGAACCATCATTCGATGGACGGGTGAAGATCCCGAACGAGACGGCCTGGTCGAGACCCCCGCGCGCGTGACCCGCTCCTTCGAGGAATTTTTCTCCGGTTATCGGGAGAATCCCGCTGAAATGCTGGCAAAGACCTTCGAGGAGATCGAAGGTTATGACGAGATGATTGTGCTGCGCGATATCCGCTTCGAGAGCCACTGCGAGCATCACATGGCGCCGATCATCGGCCGCGTCTGGGTAGCCTATATTCCAAATGGCCGCGTGGTCGGCATCTCCAAGCTGGCCCGAGTGGTGGACGTATATGCCAAGCGTTTGCAGATCCAGGAAAAGCTGACGGCGCAGATCGCCAATACTGTCAACGATGTCCTTCGTCCGCAGGGCGTCGGGGTGATCATCAAGGCGACGCATCACTGCATGACTACCCGTGGCGTCCACAAGCCCGGCACCGACCTGGTCACCAGCCGCATGCTGGGCTGCTTCCGCGATAACGCCCTGACCCGTCAGGAATTCTTCGGTATGGCAACCTGAACGATGAAAGCAACGAATCCCACCGGTGCCGGCATCCGGCCAGTCAAGCTTCGCTCCCTGACCTCACGCGGCGTGCTCGTTCCGCTGAACTTCACGCTCGGTACGAGTGCGGCGATCGTCAGGACGGTTCCTCTTCTGCTGGTCGATCTCGTGACCGACGATGGCGCGACCGGTCATGCCTACGCCTTCTGCTACCGGCCATCAGGGGTGCGCGCGATCGCTGCGCACCTGACGGAAGTCGTCGATCTGCTGGCGGGGAGCGCGGTGACACCTTACGACGCGTCGCGATCGCTCGGGCGTCAATTCGCGTTGCTTGGTGTCACCGGTACGGTCCGGATGGCGCTTTCGCTATTCGACATGGCGCTCTGGGATGCGCTGGCGCGATCCGCGGGAGTGCCGCTCGCAGGCCTGCTGGGAAGCAAGCCGCGGGATCTGCCGGCGTATGACAGTCGCGGCCTTGGGTTGATGGAGCCCGGCCGACTTTCGAAGGAAGCAGATGCGCTACTCGCGAAGGGCCTGAAGGCCGTCAAAGTTCGGCTGGGATACCCGTCAGCCGAACAGGACCTGGCTGCGTTGAAAGCGGTTCGCCACGTTGTCGGTGACGCCGTCGCCATCATGGCGGACTACAATCAGGCGCTGACAACGGCAGAGGCGATTGCGCGCGGACGCCAACTTGAGCGCGAAGGGATCTGCTGGCTCGAAGAGCCGATCCCTCATGAAGACTATGAAGCCTGCGCGGCCATCGCCAGGGAGCTAAGGGTACCCGTCCAGATCGGCGAGAATTTCAATGGCCCCGAAGGCATGCTCTCCGCCTTGAGCGCTCGCGCCTGCGACTACGTCATGCCGGACGTTGCCAGGATTGGCGGCGTCACGGGCTGGATGCAGGCCGCGGCGCTTGCGGCGGCTAGAGGCATTGAGATGTCTTCTCACCTGATGCCTGAAGTGAGCGCCCAACTTCTTTCCGCAACCCCAACGGCTCACTGGCTCGAATATGTGGATTGGGCTGATGCGCTTTTGGAGGAGCCGTTACAAATCGTCGATGGCAATGTGTTGCCATCGCAACGGCCCGGCAGCGGAATTTCGTGGGACAAAGAAAAAATGCGCAAACTCGACACGATTTGACTGATGGCAGACCAAGGCAAGGCCAGCACCACTGACTTCCCCCTGGCGTCCTCGGGAACTTCTTTCGCCCAGGCCGCTCAACTGAAACGTCGTTCCATTCATCGTCGACAATTATGGATGCGCAAGGAGAGACCGTCATGAGCGAGGAAAAGAAGCCGGCTGGACCCGATCTGACGCAAGGCGTGCTGCCTGCGGATTTCACTGAAGGCAAGCTGCTTGGCCATGTCGCTGATGACGAAGTGCTTCTGGTGCAAGTCGACCGGGAGGTGCTCGCTATCGATCCTTACTGCAGCCACTATCACGGTCCGCTTGCAGACGGATTGGTGGTCGACGACACCATCCGCTGTCCCTGGCATCATGCCTGCTTCTCGTTGCGGACGGGTGAAGCCATCCGGCCGCCGGCGCTGGGCCGGCTCTCGGTCTGGCAGGTGGAGCGGGAGGGGGAAAAGATATTCGTGCGGCGCAGGCTGGAAACGCCGCCCGTCACGTCGCGGCGTGCGGTCGCTACGCCCGGGAAGATCGTGATTGTCGGCGGTGGCGGGGCCGGATTTGCGGCGGCCGAGATGCTGCGGCGTGAGGGATTTGCCAACGCCATCACCATGCTCAGCGACGAAGCGGCTGCGCCGGTCGACCGGCCCAACCTGTCCAAGGACTATCTCGCGGCTCAGGCGCCCGAGGACTGGATGCCGTTACGTCCGGACGCTTTCTATCCCGACGCCGGCATCGACCTCCGCCTCAACACGTCGGTTGTGTCCATCGATCCCAGGGGGCGCAACGTGCAACTGGCCGATGGAACTGCGGTGTCGTTCGACCGCCTCCTGCTTGCCACCGGCGCCGAACCGGTGCGGCTTCAAATTCCCGGAGCAGACGCGCAGCGTGTCCATACCCTTCGCACGCTCGCCGACAGCCGCGCGATCATTGCCGCGGCGGGCAGCGCGAAGCGGGCGCTGGTGATCGGTGCGGGCTTCATTGGTCTCGAGGTCGCAGCCGCCTTGCGTACCCGGAATCTCGAGGTTCATGTCGTTGCCCCGGAGAAGCGGCCGATGGAGCGTGTCCTGGGCGTCCAGATGGGCGATTTCGTGCGCGCGCTGCATGAGGAGCATGGCGTCGTCTTTCATCTGCAGGACACGGTGGTGCAGATGGACGGCAAGCGGTCGGTGCTGAAGAGCGGAGGGACGATCGAAACCGACATGGTCGTCCTCGGCGTCGGCGTGCGGCCGCGGCTGTCGCTGGCCGAGCAGGCGGGACTTGCGACCGACCGCGGCGTGACGGTCGATGCCTTTCTGGAAACCTCTGCGTCAGGCATTTTCGCGGCTGGCGACATCGCGCGCTGGCCTGATCCCCGCAGCGGTACGAATATCAGGGTCGAGCACTGGGTCGTCGCTGAACGGCAAGGCCAAACCGCGGCGCGCAACATGCTCGGGCAGCGCGAGCGCTTCGATGCCGTACCCTTCTTCTGGAGCCAGCACTACGACGTTCCGATCAACTACGTCGGTCATGCCGAACAGTGGGACGAGATCAGGATCGATGGCAGCATCGCGGGGCGCGACTGCCTCGTCGAATACCGCCAGAAGGGCCGCGTCCTGGCTGTCGCCTCGATCTATCGTGACCTTACGAGCCTTCAGCAGGAGCTGGCGATGGAGCGAAGAAACTAGAGTGGGCGCCGTCTACAGCATCAAAAAGACTGCAAGCCACCTCCAAATGACTGTTATTGTGTTTTTGCCGTCCAGGCACTCCTAAGCTCGGGAAACCAGCAAGTAGGTGAGCAAAGGCGATGACGAAAACAGCGATTGTGATTGGTGTGGGGCCGGAACGCGGGCTTGGAGCGCAATTGTGCAAGCGGTTTGCCGCCGACGGCCTGAAGGTGATCGTTGCCGGCCGAACGCAATCGGCTATCGACGCCGTTGCGGCGGAAATCACGCGAGGCGGCGGGCAATCAGTCCCGATCGTTGCCGATGCGACCAGTGAAAGCGATATCGGCAGGTTATTCGATGCGGCGGGCACTGACCTGGATCTCGCGATCTACAATGCCGGAAACAACACCCCCGGAAAAATCATCGACATGGACGCCGCCTACTTCGAGCAGAGCTGGCGGGTTGTTTGCTTCGGCGGCTTTCTATTCGGCCGGGAGGCGATCCGCCGAATGCGGCTCAAGAAAGCTGGTACGCTTCTCTTCACGGGCGCCAGCGCTTCATTGCGAGGCAGGCCAAACTATGGCGCGTTCAATTCGGCAAAGGCGGGACTGCGGACGCTTGCGCAGGCCATGGCGAAGGAATACGCCGAAGATGGCATTCATGTCGGTCATGTCCTCGTCGACGGAGCGATAGCGGGAGACAAGATCTTTCAGAATTTTCCGGACGCCGCCAACCGGGAAGAAAGCCTGATCAGCATCGAAGCAATCGTGGATGCGTTCGCGTTCCTTTACCGCCAACCCCCTCGGGGTTGGTCATTTGAAATTGATGTCCGCACTTCCCGGGAAAAGTGGTGATCGGCAATTCTGACATTCGTTCTGAGGACGAAGTGTGTGAAGACGCGCTTCGGACGATTCGTTCGATAAATAGCACCTAGCGAGAGGCCGCTCCTGGTGCAGCGCGGACGGGGATTTGAAGCCAAAAACCCATTTTTCCGGCCGTAGCTCAAACGGTAGGTTTTGGCCCTGAAAGATCGAAAATGCTTTGTCTTTCAATGAGGATTGACTGACACTCTCTCCGCCATCGCATCCAATTGATTCAAAAATGGCTTTTAGCTTGCCTCTCGGGTTGGCTTCCAAAGTCCGTGCCATTCCCGTTCGTTATCTTCTCACCCTGAGATACAGCGCGTCGACCAATCGGTACAGGTCAATCCGATGCGCGTCGTAAAATCGGATATCAGGGCGAGCAAAACGGATTATCCGAGGAGCAGTATCAAACTGGATCTGATCGCCCTCGAACGCGAAGCGCGAAGCTGCGGCAGGTCTATTGGAGTTGCAGCCGCGACGGTTAGTGCGTCCGCTTTTTGGCGGGCCAACTAGATCATCGGCACGTGCGATGCAGCCTGCTGCAGTGGATTAAATTTGCTCATAGTGGGTTCCTCGCATTTTGACCCGAAACGACCTCTCGTACGGCTTTGCAGGTCGACTTCCTCTTGTGAAGTTAGAGGACCACCCCCAAGTGTCCGGCATCACCTTTCGTCGCACAGGCGGAAACCGTTGGCCGATGGGGCAGGAGACACGGGTTTTGATTTTTAGCAACGAGCAAAGACAATGCTGGACACGTGTGAATGCAGCCCTGAACCAAAGCGGCGAGCTATTCGAACCGATGTTTTAGATAAAGGTTGGGAGAAATACGGTTCCACGGGCTTGCTGCTGTCTTCTGCAGATCGAGCCTGGTCCGGCCTGTCGGCCGAACTGCGGTCGCATGACAAAGGTGTGATCGCCTGGAAGGGCCCCCAAACCGATATCGAGATTTGCGTCGATGTCCGCGGCAACGGATCGCTGGTCACTCGGCGGGCCGCTAGCATTGAAAATCGGGTATTCGCAAACCGCGGCACAATCTGGTTGTCTCCTCCGGGTTGGCGGGAGGGCTCGGTCGAAATCGACGGCGATCTACCGGGAATCTTGCATATCTATTTACCACAGAGCCGGTTCTCCCCGAGCAGCTTAGGCGCCGACTGCGATCGATCAGAGATCGGCGTGCCGAGCTACGAAAGTGCCTTCGAGGATTCGCTGCTGGCGGAGATCGCACAGGCCATCGTATCAGAGCTGGAGAGTCAGACCGCAGGCGGCGGTTTGCTCATTGAAGCTCTCGCAGCCAGTCTAGCAGCAAGGCTGGTTCAAAGGCATATCAACGCATCATTCGTCGAGCGTTTTCCCCGCTCCGCTAGAGGAGGACTCGATCGACGCAGGCTGCTGCGCGTGCTGGATTACATCGAAGAAAACCTGGAAGGTGACCTCACGATAGATTCAATGGCATCGATTGCACACCTGAGCAGATATCATTTTGCGCGAGCCTTCAGGCAGGCAATGGGACAATCTCCTCATCGCTATGTCAGCGTTAAGCGTCTTGAGCGTGCGAAAGCTTTGTTGATTCAAAGTGAGCGACCCCTGGTGGATATTGCCTTGGCGCTCAGCTTCTCCTGCCAGGCCAATTTCACGCGGGCGTTCAGGCAGGCGACGGGTCAATCACCCGGTCGATATCGTGAGAAGCTTGGATCGCGCGACACACCGTAGCTGCAGCCTCTCTCGACAGCAACAAATGACAAAACGACAGCACTCGAGGCAAAGCCGTCGACTTGTGGTTTAGCTATCTCCGTTTCGTAGCGCCGCGGCCAATGTTCTTCCTCCCTCAAACCTTGGTGCCGGCGACAACGGAGAGATCATGCCCGCTCAACGAAAAGTTGCTGTTGTGACCGGTGCCTCGCAAGGTATCGGAGCTGCCTTGGTCAAGGGATTCCATGATATCGGATATGCGGTCGTTGCCAATTCCCGCTCCATCAGCAAGAGCAAGATCGCCGGCGAGCGGATCGTTCTTGTCGACGGAGACATATCCGCTGTCGACACCGCAGAACGCGTCGTCGGCACGGCCATCGAGCGCTTTGGCAGCATCGATACGCTGGTCAACAACGCTGGCGTTTTCATCCCCAAACCCTTCATCGACTACTCAGCAACTGATTTTGCCTTGGCAACAGGCGTCAACCTCGCAGGGTTTTTTCATATCTCTCAAAAGGCAGCATCCAGGATGTTGCGGGCAGGCTCGGGTCACATCGTCAACGTCACGACCGCGATCGTTGCGCAACCGATGGCCTGCCTCCCAGCGGCGCTGGCCTCTCTGACCAAAGGTGGCCTCGACGCGGTCACCCGGTCGCTCGCAATCGAATACGCGACCAGGGGTGTGCGCGTGAATGCCGTTTCGCCGGGCGTGATACGGACCCTGATGCATGCACCGGAAAACTATCCGTTCCTCGCAGGCTTGCAGCCGGTGGGCCACATGGGCGAGAGCAGGGACATCGTCGATGCCGTGCTCTATCTCGAGCAAGCTTCATTCGTGACCGGCGCAATCCTCGATGTCGACGGCGGTGCGTCGGCGGGCCGTTGGTAGGAGAATTGCGATGTGGCCCGACCGACGTCTGATCGAGCTTTTCAAAATCGAGCATCCTATCATCTTGGCGCCAATGGCTGGCTTGGGCACAGTCGGACTCGCAGCTTCAGTTTGCGAAGCCGGGGGATTGGGTTCAATCGGCTGCGCGATGATGGAGCCCAGCGCCGCGTCGGAGACAATTCAGGAACTGCGGCGTTCCACCACCAAGCCGATCAACGTCAACTTCTTCTGTCATGCACGGGCGAGAACGGATGCGGCTTGCGAGCTTGCATGGCATGAAAGACTGGCGCCATATCGTCGCAAGCTCGGAATTGGCGATGAGCGGCCGCGCCGTTTGGATCTCGCGCCGTTCGGTGACGCGATGTGCACGATCGTCGAGCGCGCCAGACCCGAGATCGTCAGTTTTCATTTTGGTTTGCCGGAACAGCCGTTGCTCGGTCGGGTCAAGAGAGCCGGCTGTCGTGTCATATCGTCCGCGACGACGGTAGAGGAGGCGCGGTGGTTGGAGGCTCATGGGGCCGATGCCGTGATCGCTCAAGGTTGTGAGGCGGGCGGACATCGGGGCATGTTCCTGGCTCGCAATCTCAACGAGGCGGCCGCCTCGCAACCAAGTACGCTGGCGCTGGTGCCACAAATTGTTGATTCTGTGCGGGTGCCGGTTATAGCCGCCGGTGGAATCGCCGACGGACGCGGTATTGCAGCCGCCTTTGCTTTGGGCGCTGCAGGAATACAGCTTGGGACAGCCTTTCTCCTCTGTCCCGAGGCAGCAACACCGCCGCTCTATCGTGAGGCCCTGCGTGATACGCGGGCGGATGCCACCGTTCTGACGAGCGTCTTCACCGGACGGCCAGCACGCGCTCTTGCCAACCGGCTCGCAGGCGATCTGTCGTCAAGCCTCGATCCGTTGCCTGAGTTTCCACTGCCTCTCGGAGAGCTCACACCCCTGCGTGCGAAAGCGGAGCAAGAGGGAAACACAGATTTCACGCCATTCTGGTCGGGTCAGGCCGCGCCTCTTGCAAGCGAATTGCCGGCCACGCAGCTCATGATCAAGTTGGCGGAAGATGGAATCAAACGGTTGAGGTTGCTTGACCGCCTGTCGAACTCGACACCCGCGCAAGCAATTTGAAATTAGACAGACGTCGCGAAACTTCGCAACTATCCTAACGTACCAAGTGACAGCCAATTCGAGGATCAGATCGTGAGCGCAGCAACACCGGAACATATCATGCAAGTTGGTTTTGGCTTTTGGGCATCCAAAACACTGCTGAGTGCTGTCGAACTGGGCGTGTTCAGCACTTTGGCCGATGCACCCGCCGACCTGCCGACGCTTCAAAGAAAGCTTGCCCTGCATCAACGATCAGCCCGCGACTTTCTCGATGCGCTGGTGGCACTCAAGTTGCTGGAGCGCCAGAACGGCATCTATAGCAACACCGTCGACACCGATCTGTTTCTCGATCGAGCCAAGCCATCCTATATCGGCGGTCTGCTCGAGATGGCGAACGCTCGGCTCTATCGTTTCTGGGGATCGCTCACGGAGGCCCTGCGCACCGGTGAATTGCAGAATGAGAGCAAGGATGGAGGAGAAGACATCTTTGCCGCACTCTATGCCGATCCGGAGCAGTTGCGGAGATTTCTGAGCGCGATGAGTGGAATAAGCGCGGGTCCGGCCCAGGCCATCGCCGCCAACTTCCCATGGAGAGACTACAAGACCTTCATGGATCTTGGTTCAGCTCAGGGCATGATTCCCGCCACTCTTGCCCGCGCCCATCCCCACCTCACCGGCATCGGTTTCGACCTCCCGCCGGTCAAACCCGTCTTCGAGGAATTCATTGCTCACCGAGGGGTGGGGGACCGGGTGCGGTTTCAGGCTGGAAATTTCTTCGAGGGCCCTCTGCCGAAAGTTGACGCCATCGTCATGGGTCACATCCTCCATGATTGGGACCTTGCCCAGAAAAAGGCGCTTCTCGGCAAGGCGTTTGAGGCTCTTCCGACAGGCGGCGCAGTGGTCGTTTATGATAACATCATCGATGATGATCGCCGCGAAAACGCTTTCGGTCTCATGGTGAGCCTGAATATGCTGATCGAAACTCCCGGTGGATTCGATTATACGGGAGAAGACTGTCAGGCTTGGATGCGCGAAGTCGGATTTTCAAAAACGCGAGTCGAACCGCTTGTCGGTGCGGTTTCGATGGTGATCGGATTAAAGTAGCTTGTCCAAGCACGGCTTGCCGTCAGATGCCTGACATGGCGCTTCCCGTGAGCTGAAATTGAACCGTAGTTTGTCGGCTTCAGATTGGCGCCGACGCAAGCTTCTCTCTGGGAGATTAGCTAAGCTATGATCAGAATCGCACATTGCAGTTGCGGCTCGCTGCGCGCGGAGGCGACCGGCGAGCCGACGCTTATGGGAGCGTGTCATTGCACGGCGTGCCAACGCCGCACTGGCTCGGCCTTTGGCGTCGGCACCTATTTCCCGAAAGAGCGAGTGCGCGCCAAGGGGCCGAGCAAGGTCTACGTGCGTAGCAGCGACTCGGGGCGCAAGATCGAACAGCATTTCTGCCCCGACTGCGGTTCCACGGTGTTCTGGTACAACTCGGAAGCTTTGCCGGAGCTTATCGGCATCGCCTTTGGCGCGTTCGCCGATCCGTCGATGCCCTGGCCCCCTTTATCGGTGTGGGAGACGACCCGGCATCCCTGGGTGACTTTTAATCACGAACTCCTTCACTTTGAACGTGGAAGGCCTCATCAAACATTTCACCGAGTGGACTGGTCGAAGGACCTGTCACGGCCCGCCAGTGAGCGTTCTGGCCGTGCTGGTGGAGACTCCGAGTAGCGGTTCGTGATCCGTAACAATACTTGGCCGGGAACACGAAATTTAGGGGTGCAGCTCCAACGCGAGGGCGGTAGCGGCGGCCGAAGAGCCACCATCAATCGTGAAAATGGCGCTATCGAGTTGGAGAAGGAGATGACCACGAAAAGCCAAGAGATCGATCAGATGAAGGATGCTATGCGCGCCCCTTGGATTGCCGGTAATTTTGGAGCAATAGCCAAAACCATTGGCGCGCCCGACGCCGAGGGCTTCGTCGCTCGGTTGGCACTTGAACCTGACGTCCGTGTGTTGGATATCGCCTGTGGCACGGGCAACGTGACCCTCCCATTGGCTCGTCGGGGGGCCACGGTGACTGGGTTGGACATGACGCCTCATCTGCTGGAGGAAGCCCGCGCGCGGGCAGCTAGCGAAGGCCTCAACATCCGCTTCGATGAAGGCTTTGCCGAGACGCTTCCCTACCCGGATGCAAGTTTTGACGTGGTAGTCTCGATGTTTGGGATCATGTTTTCCCCGTTCCCCGAGACCGTTACTTCGGAAATGGCACGCGTTTTGAGGCCGGGCGGACGCCTTGTCTTGGCCAACTGGCCCCAATCTGGTGGTTTTGGCGAGAAGATGGCTGCCGTTGTCGGCCGATATCTTCCCCCGCCCCCTCCAGGCGCGATATCTCCTTTCCTTTGGGGAGAGGAAGCAGCGGTTCGCGAGCGGCTGAAGCCAAGCTTCGATTCCATCCAAACCAGCGTCGTGTCCATTACCTGGGAACTGCAGACAGGCGCCGCCGCTTCCGCCGCATTCTTCGCGCATAATTCTGGCCGGATCCAACTCGCGCTCGGTCGCCTCGACGCGCCGAAGCAGGCCGCTCTCTTGCAGGACTTCGAGCAACTCTGGATCGACAACAATCTTGCCGCCGACGGCCAGAACCATACCCAGATCCGCAACGCGTATTTGGAAGCACTCGCCATACGGCGCTGAGGCCACATTTGCGGCTGTTCGCGTCCGCCGCGAACAGTCCATCGCGAAGTTGGATGAACTGACGGTTATGGCTCCTCCCGACGCGTGATCTCTCGGGCGAGAGGGCTAACCTACGCAACATGGAGCACCGATGCCGGCCGTCATGCGCGGAAGCCCGCGCCAAGTGTCCGGCTTCAAGACACCAAAACTTGTCGTGTTCGGTCCCGTTCCGACATCCACCGGCAAGATCCAAAAATTCGTCCTGCGCAATCAGGTGGGCTCGGCGAAGCCAATTTCAGAAGGATCACCAGATGACAACACTTTTCGACAAGAAAGGGTCGGCGATCGGTAACGCCCAAAACTCCGATCGGGCCACGCTGGATCAGATGCTTTCGCGCACTCATGCGCTTGCGCCTGTCGTTGCGCAGGACGCTCGCGACATGGAGCAAGACCGGCGACTGTTTGTCGCCGATCGAGTGGCGGGGGACCGAAAATTCATCTGGCCTCTTGCCGCGACTTTGATGCTGATTGTGCTCGTTTGGGCGTTGGCAACAGAATTTAGTATGTCACCCGAGCAGAGAGCCGCGATTTTTGCAGTACAATCCCAAGCCTATCCCTGAATTCTGCTAGGTGCGCCTGCGAGCCCGCCGCTAGCGCGAACGTCGCTTGATGGCCCGGGACGGACTTCAGCCCTCCGGCACGGCGAGTGTGAAACAGAGCTTGAGATGGCGTGATTATCGATGAGTGGCCAACAGGCTTGTTGGACACAAAATGCATTTTATGCGTAGCTCAAACAGTGGGTTCTAGTCTAGGAAACTCGAAAAATGCATTATCTTTCAACGAGGATTGACTGACACTCTCTCCGCCAGCCAACCGCGACCGCGAAGAAGTCCTTCAAAATCAGGCGTTTCCCGAACCACCGGAAATCGACGGTGTAGCACGGTGTAGCATTGGGGTGGAGCACCGCGACGGGCTCAACTTGCCATCATTGAAGCGTCGGCGCGAGTCCGAAACATGCGCTCGAACTGACCAGACCCGTCATGGCCGCCCGCCCTGCCGCGAGCCAGCCGACCATGGGATCGCCGGGGGTGGTTTTGAGGAGGCTCGTCCGCTCCAAGGGACCCTTCAAAGAGTACGCCGAGCTTCTCACCGATCTCACCGGCGGACGGCAGGCCGCACGCCGCCACTCGACGTATCTTAATTGCCACGTGCATCAGCCATCCCCCCCATATGGCCCGCCGTTACACGCGCGCGGTATTCGCCCGGCGACTCGCCGAACCAGCGAAGAGTCGCGCGAAAGAAGGTGCTCTGGTCGGCATATCCCAGGAGGTAAGCGATCTCGGAAGAGCTCAACTGGGTATCGGAAAGATGATGCTGGACGAGCTCGCACCGGGTTTCGTCGACAAGCTTGGTGAACGAAGTGCCTTCGTTCGCGAGACGGCGCTGGAGCGTGTGATCGCTCATCTTCAGCTCTGCGGCGATGGTCGCGCGCAGCGGCGCGCCGTTCGGCAAATGGCGTGCGACCGCTTGGCGTGCGCGATGGCTGATGCCGGCTTTTTCCAGCGCGCGCAGCGCCTGCACGGCCATGCGGTCGTGCAAGTCGGCAAGTTCGGGGGCAGCGGTCGGAAGCTTGCTCGCAAGATCCTCCCTGGAGATTAGCAAACCGTTGAACGGCGCGTTGAATCGCAACGGCGTGCCGAAGGCTTCGTTATGGGCGGCAAGCGAGCTCGGCACCGGGTACCTGAAGGCGGCAGCCAAGGGCCGCAGGGGGCGGCCGAGCATCCAGCGGCAGAAGGTCAGGAGGGTCAGGATCACATAATCGTAGCGCTGACGGGGAATCGGACATTCGCCGCCAAGCAATTCCACGCGCGCCCACTTGCCGCTCGTTTCCGGATCCAGCGTGAGCGTCACAGCGTCGCTAACAAGGCTGAGGTAGCGAATCAAGCGTGCAAGGCCGGTCTCCAGGTCGGGACTCGACATCATGGCATAGCCGACGACGCCGTACTGGTCGGGCCGCGGCTTGTGCGGGTCGAACAGACCGATATCCGGATTGCCCGCGCGTTCGGCCGCGATCGTCCAAAGTTTGCTGATTCGTTCGCTCGGCCAGCGAAAATCGCAATGGTCAAGATTCTCAATCTGGAGTCCGGCTTGCGCGAATAACGCGGCCGCGTCCAGCCCCTGCGCGGAAAGCGTGTTGGCGACACCGCGCATCCAAGTGGATGACGTCGTGCGCTTGTTCACCGTTTCGTGTGGCCTTCCCAAGCCAGTCATTTGGCTTCCCGACATCATTGTTCAGGGCAGTCCAGTCCTTACCTGCCAGCATCCAAAACGAACTAAATTCACCACGCGAAATCAAGAGGATACTGCCATGTCCAAGCTTGAAAATATTCACCCCGCCGCATTGCATGCCTTTTTATAGGAGCGTGTCGTGGAGATAATGCAGAAGCAACTGGCCACAGTCAGCCGCGAGCCACGGCCTTACTGCGACGTTTTTCAGAGCCGTGGTCTGACGAAGCTGCTGTCGTCTTCCGTAGATCGTGGCTGGTCGGGCTTGTCGGCCGAGTTATGGGCTCATGACAAAGGCGTAATCCCTTGGCGGGGTGCGCGGTCCGATACCGCAATTTGCGTTGGTATTCGCGGACCGAAAGGATCGCTCATCACGCGCCGAGCTTCCGGGATGGTCGACCAGATGGCAACCGGTCGCGATATGGTCTGGCTTAGTCCCGCCGGTTGGCAGGAAGGCACAGTCGAGTTCGCCGACGACCAGCCGGAGGTCATTCATATCTATCTTCACCCGGGCCAGTTCTCCCAGAACAAGCTTGGGATAGACAGCGATGATTCGGTGCTTAGCGCGCTGAGATATGAAAACGCCTTCAAGGACCCGCTGCTGGGCGGGGCGGCGCGAGCCATTACCTCCGAACTGCAATGTGAAACATCTGCCGGCAAGCTGCTTGTTGAGTCCCTAGCCAACAGCATGGCCGTAAGACTGGTTCAAATGCACGCCACCACGCCAGCCGCCCAAGCCATCGCGTCCCCGACGGGACAAGGGCTCGATCGGCGCAGGCTCCTTCGTGTGCTGGATTATATCGAAGCAAATCTGGAGGGCGATCTCAGTCTTGATGGGATGGCGTCGACTGCATGTCTGAGCCGTTATCACTTTGCCCGTGCGTTCAAGCAGGCGGTCGGGCAATCTCCTTTTCGCTACGTCAGCGCCAAGCGGCTTGAACGAGCGAAAGTTCTGTTGATTCAGGGCGATCGGTCGTTGGTGGATATCGCGCTGGGACTCAGTTTTTCCAGTCAAGCCCATTTTACCCGCGCTTTTACGCAGGCGACAGGTCAGCCCCCCGGCCGATATCGCCAAACGGGCGGTTTGCTGCGATCGAAACCTTCGCCAGTCGACGTCGGCCGATCTCTACCGGTCTTGGCTTGAACCCCATGTTCAACGAGGCGACGCGCTCACGACCTCAACCCACCAGGGAGGCCGCTGCGAGCCAATCCTGTCAGCAACGAACGACAAACCTTGCGCAATCCGGTCAAAGCCGCCGCCCGTCAGGCATCGTATTGCAGGCGCAGTCACACTCGATTGAGGAACCAACCATGAAAGACATTTTCAGCCTGGCCACGTTTGCCGGCAAGATCCTGTGCCTCGCCGTGTTCGCGGCCAGCCTTCGGCCCGAGGGCATCGGGGCGGTGCAGGCACCGGTGAAACCCCCGCGCGGCCGTGTCACGGAGCGCGTTCAGTTGAACGAACAATCGTTCGTCAGCCGTATGCAGCGCGGCGCAGGTCAGTCGAACTCGAACGGTAACCAATCGATCGGCGAGAGAAGGCAATGAGTAAAGCAATGTGGGCAGATTGCCGAACCATTTTCGATGTCACGACCACGCAAGTCGGGAATGTCCTGTCGCCAGTGCGCGCTACTCGCATGCTGCGCAAGCAGATCGTCATCGTCGGCGGCGGGTTTGCAGGGATTGCCGCGGCACGCGGGCTGAAGGGGGCAGATGCGGACGTCATACTTATCGATCGACGCAATCACCATATCTTTCAACCGCTGCTCTATCAGGTCGCAACCGCCGTCCTTGCGCCCTCCGAAATTGCGGCGCCGATCCGCCAACTCGCGCGCGAACAGGAAAACGTCAACGTCTTGCTGGCGGATGTCACGGGTGTGGATCTGGAAACTAGAACGATCGAAGCTGAAAGTCCCGGATCCGGGATCCTCAAGATCCCGTTCGATTATCTGGTTGTCGCGACGGGGATGCAGCCGAGCTATTTCAATCACGACGAATTTGCGAGGTATGCACCCGGTCTCAAGACATTGGGCGACGCCGAGGCCATTCGAGCAAGAATTCTGGGTGCCTATGAAGCGGCTGAGACGACCAATGATGAAGCGCTGCGTGCACGACAGACGACGTTCGTGCTGGTTGGCGGGGGGCCGACCGGCGTGGAGCTCGCAGCGTCAATAGCGCAGCTCGCCACCATCACCTTGCGCGGCCAGTTTCGGTGCATCGATCCCGCGGAAAGTTCGATCATTCTGATCGAGGGCGGCAAGCGCATTCTCCCAACGTTTTCCGATCGCCTGGCGGCGAAGGCCGCGAGGCGGCTCGAAAAACTCGGCGTCCGGATCCTGACCGGAGTGAAAGTTGAGAAGGTCGATGCAGACGGCGTCGTCGCGAACGGGAAGAGAATTCCTGCCGCGACGGTGCTCTGGACCGCTGGCGTCGCCGCATCGCCGCTCCTCAAGCTGCTCGGCGCCAAAACCGATCGGGCGGGTAGGGTGGCCGTCGGCCCATACATGAACGTCCAGGGCGCTTCCGGCGTATTCGTAGTCGGCGATGCATCCTCGACAGTCAGCGATGGACTTCCGGTGCCCGGTGTGGCGCAGGCCGCGATCCAGGAAGGCCGCTACGTGGCACGCGTCATCGCGGGTCACCTGAAAGGGCGAACGCCGAAGGCCCCGTTCCGCTACGCCGACAAGGGTAGCATGGCGGTTGTGGGCAAGAATTTTGCCATCCTGGAGACAAGACACGTTCGAGTGGGTGGCTTTTTCGCCTGGCTCGTCTGGGCCACCGTGCATCTGATGGCTCTTCCCCAATTGCAAAACCGATTGAGGGTGCAGCGTCAGTGGTTCTGGTCCTATTTCACCGGACAGCGCAGTTCGCAGTTGATTCCGGAGCCCTCGGCGGGATTGCGTGAGCCGAATAAGCGCATTCACTTGCGCGAGCACGGCCCGAGTGCAGCGAATGCCGAATGTAACCGGCAGTGCAGGCCCACGGCGAGCAATTGCTGAGATGGCATCCACGCATATGCAAAAGGAAGGAAGAGCCGGCCTCAACGTGGTGAACGTGGAAGTAACCCTTCCAAGCCACGGAAGGCCGGCTTTTGCCGCGGGCCCTACAATCCGAGCGCTCAAAATTGTGATTTGTCCGACAACGCGGTCCGGTGTAACCACCCACAGCTTCTTCTATCATTTGAAGAGGCTGACATGAACGAACTATATAGCTGGGTTTCGCAACAGCACCACGGTTTGCGGACCTTCAAAACCTTCCAGCAAAAACTCGAAACTTTGAGCAGGGATGAGCCCGAGCAGCGCGGGCTCTATCGGCTTTTGAGCAATCTCGTCGGCGGCTATATCGAAACGTTCGACGAGGAGCCATTGCCGGTGGCGGTCGCCGACCTCGTCCATCATCGTCTGTTGGACTTGTTGGGAAGTCTCGATCTGGCAGCGAACTCGGATCGGCGCCTTGCCGACATCAACCGTGTCGCGTCATTCGATCTGCTGCACGCCGAAACGCTGCCCCCGGGTGCCAGGATAAGCGCCGCGATTTAGCGACGATGATTGTTTGACTGCCGCCAGCACCGGTAGAATCTGAAAAGATGCGCCTACCGACCCAGGCGTGTCCCGTCCGAATGGCGGTCGCAGTGCGGACGAGCCGAACGAGTTCGTTGCGTGAGGCACGGCAACTGTCGAGGTGCTCGGATCTGCGCATGCGATACTCTGATGGGCCAAGTCTGTCGAGCGCATTCAGGCGCGCCGCAAAACTGCATTCGAACTCGCGCGTTGTGCGGCTGACAGATCGACCATTGGTCTCTCGATGATCGCGCTACGCCGACCGGGATTGCAGTCCCCCGAGCCAGGTCTGAGCCTGTCGTCGGTGTGATGACGACGATCGTTCCTTGTTGCGAAGCCGCAAGCAGGTAGCTGACGGCCTCATCTCGAACGCCTCCATCATGATCTAGAACGAGTTTGAGATAGCTCGCGGTGACGTGGCCGAGCTTGCTTGCATGCGCCAGGCGTTAGGGGGTCGGCGCTCTGTCCGACCATCCTAGGCAACGAAGTGCGACGAACAGCGCATGGAGCTTTGCGCAGCCCAAGCACCAACAGCAACCAAGGGCAAAGCCATGGCAACCAGATCAAAGCCGCGGAGGGCAAAATCCCCCATAACCCGTGGGAAGCCGAACCCGTCATGGTGATCGGCAGAGGATCCAAGCAAAACGAATGGAGACCCATATGACGACGGTAACAACACTGAAGCCGACCGCTGCCCACAAGCCGCTTCCGGCGCCGAACAGCGACTTCTATCAGATCACCGGAATTTTGAGTGCCGATGAACAGGCCATCCTCAAGAAGGTGCGTGAGTTCATGGAGGCCAATGTTGCGCCCATCATCAACAAGTATTGGGTCGAAGACGCCTTCCCGTTCGAAGTGCTGCCCGCGCTGAAGGAGCTCAATATCGGCGGCCTCGGCGTCGATGGCTACGGCTACAAGCGCGCCAGCGACAAGCTGCACGGCATGCTGATCATGGAGATGACCAAGGTCGATGCGTCGTTCTCGACGTTCTTCGGGGTCCATATCGGCCTGGCCATGGGCACGATCGCCGTCCTGGGCTCGGAGGAGCAGAAGGCGAAGTGGCTGCCGCCGATGGCGCGCCTGGAGAAGATCGGCTGCTTCGGCCTGACCGAGCCGCTGGTCGGCTCCGGAACCGGGGGCGGTCTCACCACGACCGCGAAGCGCGAAGGCGACACCTGGATTCTCAATGGCCAGAAGAAGTGGATCGGCAACGCGCCCTGGTGCGACGTGTCGATCATCTGGGCTCGCGACCTCGCGGATCATCAGGTCAAGGGTTTCATCGTCGAGAACAAGGCGACGCCCGGCTTCACCGTCGAAAAGATCCAGAACAAGATGGCCCTCAAGGTGGTCCAGAACGGCTTGATCACCATGACGGACTGCCGCGTTCCGGAGGCGAACCGCCTGCAGCACGCCAATTCGTTCCGCGACACGGCGCACGTGCTGCGCCTGACCCGATCCGCGGTCGGCTGGATGGCGACTGGATTGCAGATGGGCGCCTATGAAGCCGCGCTCAAATACACGCAGCAGCGCCTGCAGTTCGGCAAGCCAATCGCTTCGTTTCAGATGATCCAGGATCTGATCGCGAGGATGCTCGCCAATGTCACCGCCTGCCAGTCGATGATGCTGCGCCTCGCGGAGATCGAAGAAGCGGGCAAGCTGACCGACCAGCATGCCTCGCTCGCGAAAGCGTTCACGACCGCGCGGATGCGCGAGACGGTGGCCTGGGCACGCGAGGTGTGCGGCGCCAACGGCATCGTCGTCGACAACAATGTCGGGCGCTTCTTCTCCGATGCCGAGGCTCTGTATTCGTACGAAGGCACGTTCCAGATGCAGAACCTGATCGTCGCCAAGGCCGCCACCGGGTTCAGCGCCTTCGTGTGAGGTCACCGACGGGCCGGCAACACTTTTCCGGCCCGTCCATCAAACAGGAGCAGTCACGATGTCATCGACAGTAGCAATAGTCGCCTCGCAACCCGTCTCGTCAACGCCGGCACAAGCGCTTGCGAACGTCCTTTACGAAAAGAAGGACGGGCTGGCTTATGTGACGGTCAACCGTCCCAAGGTGCTGAACGCATTGAACGGGGCGACCTGGCAGGAACTACGCATCGTTTTCGAGCGTGCGCAAGACGACCCGGATGTGCGCGGCGTCATTCTGACGGGAGCGGGCGACAGAGCCTTCATCGCCGGCGCCGACATCGGCGACCTTTCGCAGGCGACGGCGATCGATGCGGAACGGTCCAGCCGCCACGGCCAAGGAGTACTCGATCTTATCGAGAATCTCGGCAAGCCGGTGGTCGCGGCGATCAACGGCTTTGCACTGGGCGGCGGCTGCGAGACGGCGATGGCTTGCACCATTCGCATCGCGGTGGAACGTGCGAAGTTTGGCCAGCCGGAGGTAAAGCTCGGGTTGATTCCGGGCGGCGGCGGTACGCAGCGCCTGCCGCGGCTGGTCGGCAAGGGCCGCGCACTCCAGCTCATTCTGTCGGGCGCAATCATCAGTGCGCAAGAGGCCTACCGCATCGGACTCGTCAACGAGATCGTCCCTGCCGCCGAGCTCATCCCGCGTGCAGAAGCGATCTTGAAGGAGATCGTCGCCAACGCGCCCCTTGCCGTCAGATATGCGCTCGATGCGGTCAACAAGGGAATGGAGACGTCCCAGGGCGAGGGGTTCGCGCTGGAAGCCGCGTACTTCGGACTCAGCGCCGGAACGGAAGACAAGAAGGAGGGCACGTCGGCATTCCTTCAGAAGCGCCCGGCACGATTTCACGGTCGCTGATCTCAAAAGACGAGCAGCGAAAACCACAACTCAAACCCAGGAGTCTCCAATGACTGATGAAAACATCTTTTCAGGACTGAAGGTCGTCGATCTGTCGAGCTTCATCGCGGGACCAAGCGCCGCTGTGATCTTGTCCGACTTCGGCGCCGACGTCATCAAGGTCGAGCCGCCGCACGGTGATCCGTGGCGAAACGGGCACAAGGTGCCGATCCAGCCGCAGGCCGC